>JASLJW010000015.1 GCA_030747885.1 Candidatus Thalassarchaeaceae archaeon | reverse complement strand
AACAATTACACGGACATTGTTTTTCTTAGCAAGATTAAGCGCATGATCAGTATCAGTATAATGGATTGGAATAAATCTAGTCGCCCTCATACTGGACCCTTTAACTGAACTTCTTTCAGAATGAGACAACTTGTTGCTGATAATCATCGCATCTGCCCCGCTAACTTCTGCGGTCCGGATACAGAATCCCATGTTGGTGGCATATTGCACTCCATCCAATAGCCAAATGACTCCTCCATTTTCGAACACTTCCTCAAGTGAAAGATCTGGAATTCTTCCAACGAGTGCCAATGCGAGAGGGTGTTCAGGCTCGCCTTCTTTTGCAGGGATTGCCATTCTCCAGACATCGGTTCTGCTTCCTTCTTCGATTTTCACATCTTTATCCTCACAAAGTCTCCGTATTTCTTCAATGTCTGGGTGAGGGTTATCTCGTTCCAATAGAACAAGCGTGGCTTCGTCGGATTTTAGAGCGGCGATTACCGCATCCACTCCTCGTCTTTGTAGCACAGAATAACGAATCGCCCCTTATTCAAGAGCCTGCCGAATATCTTTGTCCGTGAAAGGATTCATGATGGACGCTGCTTACGACACAACATGAAAGGGCAGGCATCATGGTTATGGTTCATGTTCGGGGCGACTCAGTTATTGGTCGGTTCAAAGGTTTCACCAGAACTTGAAATCCTTGGTATGCTCTTAAATTCTAATGGAATCGGTTTCCTTCTAGTTGCTGTTTATTTCCTTTTCAAGCGAGATAAACTCGACAAACTTAACCCTAACTCGATCTCTCGTAAATCAGAGCGCACCACATTGATTCGAGGTGAAGATGGACAAGTGCATGAGGTGCCGATTGCAACTAAAGATTCAAAATTCACTTTAGTATTGAACATTATTTGGTTCATTATGATGATTGGCGGTTGGACATTCCTTTAGTTGTGATTGCCTTGGTCGGTGATATTGTCGACAAAATGATGGTTGATCCTGCCAATGATTTGTTCGGAGGATATTACCCCTTCATACGCCGAATGGTTTTGCCTCTTGTTTTAATTTTAATTTCCATTTTTATGTATAATTTATCAAATGGAAACATGTTGGTATCGGCTATTGTTACTGGTTTTTCTATAGGTCCGGTATTCATTTTGGAGCGCATAATGATAATTTATTTGATTAAACAAAAAGACACGAAAAATTCGTCATAATTGTTTTTTTGAAGCGAAGTGGTCATATCCTTTGTGGCGAGTCGTTAGCCATGGATTTACTCGCCTTCTTTGGTTTGGACGTTTTGTCTGGCATGGAATTATTGTTTGCAGGCAGTGCTCTTTTAGGTGGATTACTATTTCTCCTTTGGTTTATTTTAGCAATGGTTGGAGGAGTTGCAGGAGATGTTGCAGGAGATATATTTGGGGCAGATGTTGGTTTTGATGCAGATCTTTCATTCAAGGCCTTGACTTTCCAAGGAATTAGTGCATTTGCTATGATGTTTGGATTGATTGGGTTAGCGATTATGAGGGCCGACTATGATGTAATGCTTGCCCTCTTAGGTGGAAGTTTAGCAGGAGGTTCGTCCATGTACGCTACTGCTAAGTTGTTCCAAGGATTCAAAGCGTTGGAAAGTGAAGGTACAATGAGGATGGATGCAGCAATTGGTGCAAGAGGTACTGTTTACCTGCGAATTCCAAGTTCGGGAACTGGCCAAGTTCAAGTCACTTTCCAAGGGTCTGAAAGAACACTAGATGCTATGTCTAACGGAGAGGTAGAGATTTCTACTGGGACATTCATTACTGTTGTAGACCGCATGGGGTCAGTTCTAGTCGTTGAACCACTAACTGGTATGAAGGCTAGAGATGATGATGAGTCTGAGTGAGATTTACCGGATTTAATTCCGGGAAAGGATTGATTATCATTAGCATAGTCGTCTATATCATGACTCGCACGCTTGTCGTTAGAACATTGGCCACAATATTAGCTTTAATCGCTATCCCTTTAGCAACTGCTCAAGAAGTAGAAGGAGATGGTGGCGGTGCTGCTGCTATTCTTTTTGTTTCTATTTTTGCTATGGTGATTTTCTTCTTGGCATTGGTTTTATTCGCTGCTTCTAGATATCGAAGGTGCCCTCCAGATAAGGTTCTGGTAGTTTATGGACGAACTGGTGCTGAACGCTCATCGAAGCCGATTCACGGTGGTGGTGTCTTAGTATGGCCTTTGATTCAAGATTACGATTACTTGGATTTGAAGCCGATTACAATTAATATTGATTTGAAAAATGCACTTTCGCAGCAGAACATTCGAATCAACGTTCCAAGTACATTCACTATTGCTGTAAGTACTGAAGAAGCAATAATGTCCAATGCGGCTGAGCGTCTTTTAGGCCTAACAATCCCTGCTATTTCTGAAATGGCTTCGGATATTATTCTTGGTCAACTTCGTCTCACTGTTGCGATTCTAAACATTGAGCAAATCAACAAAGATCGTGACTCTTTCATGGACTTGATTCGAACCAATGTTGAGCAGGAACTTCGTAAGGTAGGATTGAGTTTGCTTAACGTGAATATTGTGGATATTACAGATGAATCTGATTATATCGAGAGCATTGGAAAGAAAGCGGCAGCAACTGCTGTTGAGAAGGCTCGTGCAGATGTTGCAGAACAAGAGAAGTTCGGTGCAATTGGTAAGGCAGAAGCGGACCGTGAGAAGGATATCCAGGTTGCAAGTAATCGTGAGAATGCTGCTATGGGTGTTAAGACTGCAGAGCAACAAAGACGTGTTGACGTTGCAGAGAAGGAAGCAGTTGCAGTAGGCGGTGAAAACATTGCTAGAGCCGACATAGCTCGTTCCAATGCTGATCTTGCCGAACAAGAGGCTGAAGCAAACAAGCGTGCAATGGTAGCTCGTAACCTTGCTGAAGCAGAGATTCAGAAAGCCAAGTTCATCGAAGAAGAAGAGCGTTTGAAGGCAGAGGAAATCGTTCGTGAACAAATCACCAAGCAACAGATTGAGATTGCAGCAGAGGCAGAGGCAGAACGCCAACGTCGAATCGCACAGGGTGAAGCAGACGCAATCCTTGCTCGCTACAAGGCAGAAGCAGAGGGTGTTCAGGCAGTTCTAGATGCTAAGGCTGCAGGTTATGAGAAGTTAATCGCTGCAGCAGGTGGTCGTGCAGGAGATGCATCCACTCTGTTAATGGTCGAGAAGATTGAATCCATGGTTGCTGCTCAAGTTGAAGCGGTCAAGAATATGAAGATCGATAAGGTCACTGTTTGGGATGGCGGTGGTGGAAATGCAGACGGTAGTGCAACTTCCAACTTTGTGAGCAGCCTCGTCAAGTCATTGCCTCCAATCCATGATGTAGCTAAGATGGCAGGTGTTGACCTTCCAGCATATCTGGGAACAGTAGATACCGAAGACGCTGAGTAAATACAAATCTCAGTATTTTCACGATGGTCTAGCGACAGTCATACTCATGAATCCCCTTCCAATGGAGGGGGCATGGTGGAAGACGTTGTGATAGTTGGAGGCGCCAGAACGCCCTTCTGTGAATGGCAGGGTGGAAAGAGGGGTGACGGCCAACCAGGAGGCTTACTGAAGGATGTCTCTGCAGAGGATCTTGGTGCAATTGCAATCAAAGGTGCTCTAGAGAAGACAGGCACTTCTCCTCAATCTGTAGATCATGTGGTTATGGGGTATGCTTTGCAGACTTCTAGTCAAGCAATTTTTGGAAGTCGTCATGCTGGACTCAAGGCAGGAATCCCTCAAGAAGTTCCGATGTTGACTTTATCTCGAATCTGTGGGAGTGGAGCACAGTCAGTCGTTACTGGTGCTCAGATGATTATGCTTGGAGAGGCTGAAACAGTTGTAGCAGGAGGAATGGAAAACCTTTCTCAGGCACCTCATGTTTTGAGAGGAATGAGAGATACATTCCGATTGGGTCGTCCTCCCAAGGAGGGGTTTGAGTTAGAGAAAGATATGGAAGATTATCTATTCACGAATCTTTTGGATATGCATTGTGGTTCATTCATGGCTCAGACTTCTGATGAGTTATGTTCACGCAAGGGCGTGGAACGTTCAGATGCCGATTCATTTGCTGCTCTAAGCCATTCTAGAACTTCTGCTAGTATCGATTCAGGATTGTTTGATGAGGAGATTGTTACAGTCGATACGCCAGATGGAGTTGTAGGTTCAAAGGACGAAGATCATGTTGTTCGAGGGACTAGTGAAGAATCTCTAGCAGGACTTCGTGCTGCATTTGGACCCGAATCACTTGTTACTGCTGGAAACGCATCAGGTGTTGTTGATGGTGCAGCAGCCTTGGTCATCAAATCCGCTAGTCGGGCTCAGAAGGATGGGGATTCACCATTGGCTCGTATTGTTTCTTGGGGGATAGTAGGAATAGATCCCGCCATAATGGCATATGGCCCCGTTCCATCAAGTCGAAAAGCACTAGGAAAGGCAGGTTTGGAAACCGAAGATATTGATCGTTGGGAAATCAATGAGGCGTTTTCAGGTCAAGCAGTAGCTTGCATCCAAGAACTTGGTTTGGATATTGAGAAAGTAAATGTGAATGGGGGAGCAGTTGGCCTCGGACATCCTCTTGCCGCGACAGGAACTCGTCTTCTACTCACCTTATCTCTTGAATTAAAGCGGTCTGGTGGACGTTATGGAGTTGCAACTGCTTGTATTGGTGGCGGGCAGGGAATTGCTGTGGTCATTGAGGCCATGTAGGTGGATTTTTTGTTGGACTCCTTGTTCCTAATCGTTGTTCTCTTGGTATTTGCCACAGGATTCCTTTTTGCTCCACTTGGACTAGGAGGTGGTCTACTCTTTGTGCCAATATTGCACTATGTGGCAGGTTTCCCTCTTGATTCTGCAACCTTGGTTATGTCTCTGTTGTTGACTGGCTGTGTATCGTATGGTTCCGGTTTCGTTCATCATAGGGAGGGGTTGGTCGATATTAGTCGAATTCGAATGGGTGCTCCTTCCGCATTAATTGGATCTGTGATTGGTGCAATCGTAGTTAGTATTCTAGGGAGTTCGCTCAATGTTGTATTCAAGATATTGGCCTTTGGAATCATCACATGGGCGATCATCAAGACATCACGTAGGATTTCTTCTGGAAGAAGTGAACTTGAGGGTGGAGAGATTCGCTCAGTTGAACTCATCATGGGAACTGGTTTTGGAGGAATGGCTAGTTCAGTTCTAGCAATAGGGGCTGGCGCAATTTACATCCCTGTATTGAACCAATTTGGTGGCCTTGATTCACGTACTTCGATAGGTACGAGTTTAGGTTTAATGATGGTAGTCGTTCCTATTTCTGTGTTGACTCATGCAGTACTTTTCCAAGGAGTTTGGCCACCTTTTTTGTATTTCTTGGGATTACCGATTGCTGTAATCTGTGGTTCGATTATCGGGGCTAAGACTGGGCTTCGCCTTTCTGAAAAAACCATTCTTGGTGGGTTTATCATGGTCCTAAGTATCGTTCTCATTCGTTATTTGATTGATTTGATATCATTGGTTTTACACTGATTAGAAAATAGAACCTAGAATCATTGGCCCCGCAATCCATGCGCCAATTGAAGATCCTATGTTCCCCATTACTGTGACCATAAGCACCTTTCCAGTACGGTTTGTGAAAAGTAGCCGAAATTTATCCATCATTAGAAATTCTTGAAGATCCTTAGTTCGCGGTGCACTAAACCGTAGTTGAGCAGCACCCGCAAACCACCCAGCCGCCAATGTTGGATTCAATGATGTAATTGGAGAAGCGATTGCCGCACTCAATATCGCTACAGGGTGCCCCCCTACAATCAGTACAAAGAAAGCAGCGAACAACGCATTGATTGACAGCCAAGTTACTGTACTCTCTTTCAATGCCTCCACATCTCCTTGACTGACCAGATATGCTAGAACTCCCAGCATAATTGCAGGCAATGCAAATGGAAGAAATTTCTTGATTGGACCTTTTTTGGGAATGGCCAATAATTGCTGCATTCGCTCATTGGATGGCGGGGATTCCTGTAATTTTTCTTGAACTCCTTTGAGGTGCCCTGCACCAATTACCGCGAGCACCTTTCCCTTGGAAGATTCCGTTCTGATTCGAGAGGCTAGGTATTCGTCTCTCTCATCAATCAAGACTTCTCCAGCTGCTGGGACCATTCTCCTTAGTTCATCCATCATTTCACTGATCAAATCGGAATCTTCCGCTATTGCATTTACATCGATTTCTTCATCTTCTTCTGGAGCAAGAAGTGCATTCAAGACTCTTATTTTTTGGAAGAATCCCATCTTTGACCAAACTCTTCGAAGCGTGATTTTGACATCTCTATCTATTAGGGCAAGTGAAATGTCCCTTTCTCTTGCCCCTTCTACTGCAGTCAATAAGTCGACTCCTGGTTTTTCTCCTAGTTCAAGTCCCATTTTCCTTTGTTGGGCTGCCAATAATGATTGGAATAGAAGAAGTTGAGCTTTGCCGGCCTTTATCGCAGAACCTAGAGTTTCTTCATCGAAAGCCTGTGGATTTTCTAATGCATGAAGTCGATCTTTATCCAACTCGACAGCAACAATATCTGGATCGAATTTTTCAATTTGTTCCTTGACCAAATCTGCTGATGAACGACTAATATGAGCAGTCCCAACAAGTCTAATATTGTCGGAAACATCGACAATTGCTCCCGATTTTTCTTCCATTATTCTCCCCCTAGTGTGGCGATTGTACGAAATAGATCTGCATGTTCTTCCACATCATGCACCCTCAGTATGTCTATTCCCACTTTTTGGGCATGTGCTGCAACGCCTAGTGTTCCAGCAAGTCGGTCGTTAGTCTCACTTCTTCCAAGGAGATCTTTGAACATGGATTTTCTACTTACTCCCCATAATATTGAGAATTTTTCTGATCCTCTGAGGGCCATGGGGTTCCGTAATAATTCGAGATTATGTTCCAACATTTTTCCGAACCCGATTCCAGGATCTAGGCAAATTCTGTCTATGGGATGTCCATTGTTTACCAGTTCTCTTGCACGACTCAAGAGTTGAGAACTCACTTCGCCAACGACGTCGTTGTATTCAGGAGAATTTTGCATTGTTCCTGGTTCTCCTTTCATGTGCATGATGCAGACTCCTGCTCCGCTTGATAATACCAGTTCTATCATTTCCGGGTCTCTTAATCCTGAAACATCGTTGATCATGTTTGCACCAGCATTGATTGCTTCACGTGCAACAGCAGTTCTTCTTGTATCGATGGAAATTGCTTGTTCTGGGAATTGATTTTTGATTTCACGAATGAGTGGTACGACTCGCTGAATTTCTTCTTCGATATCGATATTGATTGCACCAGGGCGAGTGGATTCACCACCAACATCAATCCAATCTGCACCGTTTAGAATCATTTGATGAACCAATTTCATTGAATGTTCTAGGTTTTCCGCCCTTGATGGTTGATGAAATGAGTCGGGAGTGCAGTTAATCACTCCCATTATGCGAGGTCTCCCATCGCTGCGGCGACGTAACAGGGGCGTCCAGTTGGGCATTCGGGACGACGAGGTGAGGTATGCTTTATCATGTGCTGCGCTCGAGTGGACGAGCATGGGTCCCGATGATTCGCTTAACTCTGAATCTCACGATGATGCACCATCTAGGCTCTCCGTTAGCACTGATGCTGTTGTTCCGGATAGGGAACAGATAGAGTTGGCAGATGCAGTTCTCGCTAGGCTCAATCCAACTGATGCTCACGAATTACGTCAAATGACTACACGTTTTGGCTTGGTTTCTGGAATGCTTATGATGATCGTCATTCTATTTTGGTGGCTAGCCATACATGTTGCAGGAAAGGAGTGGGGCGGAAATCATGGTCCTAGTTCTATTTTCTTTGATTTGTCCTTTGCCGAAGTATCTTGGGTAGTGCCAATTCTCGTCTTTTTCGCCACATTGCTCGTTTCTCTTTCCCGTGAACGTGGAGGGGCATTAACTGCAACACTGGGCGGAGGATTCTTCGTTTTAGTCGTCTATCTTGCCATTGAACCCGTTGGGCATGCAATGTTTTCTTCTGATGGAAGTTCTGATTTGATGACCTCAATCCTCCAAACATTAAGGCTGACTGCTTTAGGTATCTTGGTGCATTTTAGTGCACGATATTTCCTAGATGCTATGCTAGTTGCTTGGGTGAGAGGAGTTCTTTCTCACTTCGATGTTGCTTTGGCGCCTATGAAGGAAGATTGAGTTTAGGAATCACTCATATCCTCCTCCCATGCTCGATAAACATGGAGAGTCTCATACCATCTCTCCATGTTCTTCGTCTCGGGCATCGAAGAGAGAGGGATAAACGAATCACCTCTCATCTTGGACTTACTGCTAGAGCATTTGGAGCAGATAGTTTCGTTCTCTCAGGTGAAGAGGATCCAAATGTACTCGAAACGTTGCATTCTGTTTCTGAAAGGTTTGGAGGTAATTTCCAGGCAAAATATGAGGAGAAACCGATGGGTTGGCTGCGGAGATTCGCCCAGAAAGATGCAGGAGATGGGGAGCCAGGTGTCGCGATTCATCTTACGATGTATGGTTTGCCGTGGAAGGAAACAATTCCAACAATCCCTCGAGATCGTCCAATCGCAATAGTGGTGGGTGGTGCAAAAGTTCCAGGCGAAGTGTTCGGAATATGTCAATATAACATTGCTATTGGAAATCAACCACATTCTGAAGTGGCTGCTTTAGCTGTTTTTCTCCAGAGTTGGTTGCCTGATGGCGCCGATGCCTCCAATTTTTCAGGAGGCATGACTGTTGTCCCAATGGAATCAGGGAAGCAAATACTCCCCTCAGATGATTCATCTGAATAAATTGTGAAAAACTCGTTATGAATCTGTTTTTTGCTCTATTACACCGCCAATGATTAAGGAGCGTTCTTAGCGAAACAAGACGATGTCGAGGAACCTTCCGGCCACAGGTTTCGCTCCCGGCGCCGATATACCTGGTGTTTCTGAACCTCATCGAGGTGAAGATGCAGCGGATAGGCTAGTGGATGGCCGTTCTCATTCTTACGATGAGGCGCATGGGAAGGGAGTATTACTTTTGGCCGATGGAGGGCGATACGAAGGAACACTCTTCGGCGCATCAGTTGTTGCGGAAGGTGAATTGGTTTTCACCACTGGAATGACTGGATTTCAAGAATCCCTCACTGACCCTTCATTTGCTGGCCAAGTTCTCACATTTACTTGGCCTCTTCTAGGTAATTATGGGGTAATTCCTGGAGTTTCTGAATCTAGTAGAGTTTGGCCCCGAGGTGTTGTTTGTCGGCAAGCTATCGAAGTGCCAGACCATCGAGATGCAGTGGGTTCTCTACATGATTTACTTCACTCTCATGGGGTTCCAGGTATTCAAGGAGTAGATACTAGATCAATTACTCGAAGAGTCAGGGAATATGGGACCTTACTCTGTGTGTTTGGCCCAATAGAGAAAGAAGATGCTCTTTCAGCTAGATTAGCCAAGGCCACAAGTCCTGACTTAGAAGATCTTGTGGAAGAGGTATCAAGGGATGATGAAGTTGTACTCAATCCCGGTGCAATCGATTCATCTGGTAATCCATTACCTCGTCTGATTGCTCTTGATTGCGGAGTCAAGTTCAACATTCTCCGCGAACTATGTCGCCGCTTTGAGGTAGTATGGGTTCCTGCTCAATCTGATTTTGAGAATTTGGTTTCAAATTGGAATCCAGATGCCTTTTTCTGTTCAAATGGCCCTGGTGACCCCGCTCATCCAGGTGCTGCAACTTCTGCTAGACGTGTTATCGCGGCAGCAATTTCATCTGGTTACCCTACAATGGGGATTTGTTTAGGTCATCAGTTACTCGGTTTGGCATCTGGTCTTCGAACGTACAAACTTCTCTATGGCCATCGAGGGGCAAATCAGCCAGTTGTAGATTTAATGGATAACACCGTGAGTATTACTTCTCAAAACCACGGTTTTGCGATTGCAGATCCTAAGAAGGGAATGCTTGCGCAACATCCGAGTGGAGCCTGTTCTGATGTGGAACCTAATGCTATTGATTCTGAAGTCACCGTTCGTTTTGTAAATGCAAATGATAGGACTGTAGAAGGATTAGATGTTGTAGGACGTCCAGCCTTTTCGGTTCAATATCATCCCGAATCATGCCCTGGCCCTCATGATGCGAATCCTCTTTTTGATCGATTTTCGGCTATTGTTGCAGAGCATCTAGGTTCTTCAGTTCCAACTCCATTGGCTCCGGTCGCTACTCCAAGTCTCATTGGCGGTGAGAATTAATGCCTAAGCGAACAGACATCAATCGTATCCTCCTCTTAGGGAGTGGCCCTATTCGAATTGGCCAGGCAGCCGAGTTTGATTTCTCAGGTTCTCAGGCTTGCCGAGCACTTCGGTCAGAAGGTTACGAAGTAATTCTTGTGAATAGCAATCCTGCAACCATTCAAAATGATCCTTCAATGGCTGATCGTATCTATATTGAGCCACTTCTCCCTGATGTAGTAAGAAGGATTCTTGAAATCGAGAGGCCAGATGCTCTCTTAGCTGGGATGGGTGGGCAGACCGCATTGAATATTGCTAGTTCACTTGCACATGACGGGACATTGGAGGCATTGAATGTCGAATTGATTGGTTGCGATCTTCAAGCGATTGATGATGCTGAAGATAGAGATCGTTTCAAGCAGGTTTGCGAGGAAATAGATTTGCCAGTGCCAAAGGCCATTGCTTGTGCTTCAATTGATGAGGTATTGGAAGCAGCTGAAGATCTTGGAGGCTATCCTCTCTTGATTCGTCCAGCATTCACACTAGGTGGATTAGGTGGCGGGACTGCATGGAATAAGGGGCAGTTGGTAGAGATAGCAAGTCAAGGAATTTTACACAGTAGAATTGATCAGGTTTTGATAGAAGAAAGTATTCTTGGTTGGCAAGAACATGAATATGAAGTCATGAGAGATGCCTCGGATAATTGCATTATCGTTTGTACTATGGAGAACATCGATCCTATGGGAGTACATACTGGAGAATCCACAGTAGTTGCTCCTCAACAGACCCTTTCTGACCGTGATCACCAGATGCTTAGAGACGCTGCACTTCGCCTTATTCGTAGATTGGATATCAAGGGGGGTTGTAATGTCCAATTTGCCTTCAATCAAAAAACAGGAGAGTATAGGACAATTGAAGTCAATCCACGAGTTAGTAGATCATCTGCTTTAGCATCCAAAGCCACAGGATATCCTATTGCTAGAATGGCTGCGTTAATTGCAGTCGGGTATACTCTTGATGAATTACCAAATCCAATAACTGGAAAAGGCACTACTGCAGCATTCGAACCAACACTCGATTATTGCGTAGTGAAGATTCCTCGATGGCCATTTGATAAGTTCCGAACTGCCAACCGTACTCTTGGAACATCGATGAAGAGTACCGGTGAAGTCATGGCAATTGGGCGTTCTTTTGAGGAAGCGTTTCTGAAGGCTATTGCGTCATTAGAAGTAGGAAATCCTCACCCTAGGCCACTTACTTTAGCCGATGAATCAGAAGGAGAGGGTCAGATTGAAAGAGCCGCCGAACCGTTGCCCGATTCTACTTTGGAAGAGTGGCTCAGAGTCCCTACAGACAGGCGAATGTTGGCATTGATTGAAGCGTTCCGTAGGAATTGGGATATTGAGAAAGTTCACGAAATCACAGGAGGAATAACGAGATGGTTCCTACATAGATTCCAATCCTTAGCATCGAATGAGATGGAAATAATGGCTCATGCCGGTTCTCCTTCAGATATTTCAGAAGAAGATCTTCGAAGATGGAAAGGAGCAGGAATGACTGATGCACATATTGCTGATGCATTAGCTGGATTCCCTCCATTGGGTGTTAGAGGACTCGATTCCTCGCATGATCCTCTTGCTATCATGGAACGACGTCATTCATTTGGTATTCATCCAGTTTATCGGATGGTGGATTCCTGTGCAGCAGAATTTGCAGCAGTTACTCCTTACTATTATTCAACGTACGAAGGCGGATCTATTCCTTCAGGGATTGACTCAGTACCCCATGATAGGAAAATCAGAGAGGATGGAGATGAAGCCAACAGACATGTTGTTGTTGGTTCAGGACCCATTCGTATAGGACAAGGAATAGAATTCGATTATGGGTGCGTACATGCAGTTCAGGCTATCAGGGACGAGGGACATGAGGCAATTCTAATCAATAATAACCCTGAAACAGTTTCTACTGATTTTGATACCAGTGATCGCCTCTATTTCGACCCATTAAACCTTGAATCTGTAATTGAGGTTCTACTTAGGGAGAATGCAGATGGTCTACTATTGCAATTTGGGGGTCAAACTGCCATTAATTTGGCATTGCCAATGAGTGAAAGGATGGAACATCTTAGATCAATGGGTATTGATACTAAATTGATTGGAACTAGCCCAGATGCAGTTGATGAAGCAAGCGATAGAGAACGATTTGAAGCATTTGCAAAGAGAGTGGGATTGAGGATGCCGAGAGGTCTTACAGGAGCAAATCCAACAGAAGTAAGGAATGCAGTTGCAGAAGTTGGATACCCAGTATTGATTCGCCCATCCTATGTATTGGGAGGAAGAGGCATGGAAATTCTAACCGATGATAACCAGTTGGATGCATACATGACTGAGGCATTCATTGCTCCAGACAAACCCCTCCTAGTTGACCAATATCTTGGAGGCGCCATGGAGTTAGATGTCGATTCCGTTTGTGATGGAGAAGAGGTTCTAATTGGAGCAATAATGGAGCATTTGGAGGAAGCAGGGATTCATTCGGGTGATTCTACGTGTTTTATTCCGCCTCAGAATGTATCTCAAAAAATCATTGAACAGGTTGAAGATTGGACAGAACGTATTGGAGTAGGTTTGGGCATTCGAGGTTGTTTCAACATTCAATTCGCAATCAAAGATGAGACCCTTTATGTTCTCGAGGTAAACCCTCGTGGAAGTCGAACATTTCCTTTCGTTGCGAAGTCGACAGGAGTTCCTTTGGCACGAATTGCAGCCCGTTTAGCCCTAGGAACTCGACTTTCTGAGATTGAAATACCTCGCTTTGAAACCGAACTTGTTTGTGTGAAGGCTCCAGTCTTTCCCTTCTTGAAATTACGTGGATTAGACCCCGCTCCAGGTCCTGAAATGAAGTCAACTGGAGAAGTAATGGGTTCTCATGAGGATCCTGCTGCTGCATACTTGAAGGCTAGATTGGCCACTGAGTTACCAGTCCCGACTTCAGGAGGAGTATACATCACTGTAAGAGATTCAGATAAGAATTCAGTGATTGAGCATGCATCTCGCCTCCATGAATTGGGCTTCCAACTTCATGCCACCCCTGGAACAGCTCAGATTTTACGAGACGAAGGTGGTTTAGATGTTGAAACTGCATATCGTATTGCAGAGGGGCGTAGTCCTGATGCACTTGATTTGATGCGTCAAGGAAACATACAACTCATACTCAATACTCCGTCTAAATCTGGTGGAGCAGTCCTTGATGGAAACATGATGCGAAGACTTGCAGTGGAATTGAACATCCCGTTTGTAACGACTCTTAGTGGTGCGAGAATGGAAGTTGAAGCAATTGCTGTTGCTCGGGAAGGTCTCCCTGAACCACGGCGTTTAATTGGCACCTAATTTCTACTCTTCTTCATTCTCAAGATTGGTATTATACCATGATTCAATGTATTCAATTCGTTCTTGATCCAACCTCAATGTTTTCGCTTGCAACTTGAGGAATTTGCGTTCTTCTTCAGTAATGATTCTATCTTCCATAGCGATTTCATATGCCTCAATGTAAGACAATTCTGCTTTTGTGAAAGCTTCTGGCATAAGCATTGTAGAGAAATTATTGATGACTGTGAATATTGGTTTACGAAGGACAACTAGTGGGGCACCAATAATCAGTCCTCCGACCAAACCTCCTCCAGGTATGTATCCCTCCATCGTTTCTGTTGCTGCGATGAGCATTATACCTCCTAAACCCGCAAAAATTGTTGTACTGAATGCCTGTCTTAATTTTTCATCTATCCCCAAAATATCGTTCTTGAGAATTGCATATGTGAACATGAACCCTTCAAACATTCCAGTTAGAAGAATACTGAATAAGAAAGCATACAAGCAATAAAAGTAGATTACCAACTGATCAACATTTTCGATTGTCGTCATGTCTGCCAGATTAAACCTGCCAAACATTACTGTAGTGGCAATAATCGCAATTACTGCCATTCCTTTGATTGTAGCTTTACCTGTGAAACCAATGAAAAGAGAACGAGCCTCATTAGCATCATCATCTCTACCTTCTGCTTTGCTTAGTTTCCATGCACTTCGCATCATGAACATAGCAATTGTTGCTGAAAAGACAGGAGTAATTAGGAGTAGAGTACTAAGTCCAGAACCTGCCTCAGGTACAAAGTAGACATACGGGGAGAGGTCCTTATTACACACTCCAGTGGTTTCTGCCATTCCAGAAGAATAAGTTAGAGCAGCAGGAGCATTTCCATCAGCGTCGAAAACCATGTCTTGACTACAATCTACATGCATAGTTCCTCCAATAGTACCTTGAAGCCCTCCATTTGCAGTAATCATCATTCCAAGCAAGATAGCGCTGAAGGCAGGAAGGACCCACCATAAGTTGTTCTTGATTGAATCCCTAGTCATGAATTTAGTTAGTTTAGTTGGATAGAAAGCCACTGTGGAGAGATACAACATGATGCATAAGATTCCACAGAAGTACCATACGACTCTATAGTATTGAATTATGGGAATGAATTCTGGACCTAGGGGAAAAAGATTGTACCATTGAGCGAGGACTCTCCAGGATTCAGCAAGAAGAAGAACGGTCATGAATCTATTTTCTGCAGCCTTTGGTCTTGCTCTAATTATTAGCATGGCTAAGAAAAATAGGGCTATGGAAGTGATTAGCCCAAGAAGTGAAATTATGTGAGTTAGACCCATTGTCCAACCAATTGAAAAATCCATTGTGGATACAGTTCGCCAGTAGTATGGTAACAGTGCTCCGACCCCGGCCATGTTGGGGTGTAGTTACGTGAGCGAATAGACCTTCCGAGGTTAACAAGCATCGAATGCTTCGATGATATACTGAGTCAAGGGGCTAGTCCACGCTAGTTCAGAGAGACCATCAATCCCTTGTTCGCCATAAATCCGAATTACGTCTTGTACCCTTACATTACCATCAGATGATCTCGCAAGAATTGTCCTTGGTTTGAGTTCCTTTCCTGTTCCATGAGGGTCATAGATGGTGTGGAGAGCGTTATCGAGGAACCATTGTGGTTTATCTCCATCTTCGCCGTCAAAAGATACCTTCTGACGTCCCCCTCCAAACATCATCTGGGCTGCGGATTTCTTTTCCTTAGGTTCCTTTTTCTCTTCCTTGACTTCTTCTTTTTCGTCCTTGGCTTCTTCTTTTTCGTCCTTGACTTCTTCTTTTTCGTCTTTGGATTCCTTTTTCTCTTCCTTAGCTTCTTTTTTCTCTTCCTTCTTTTTGGCCGGCTTAGGAGCAGGAGTAGATTTTGGACGGAAGGTTGTACCCATTGGTCGACTAACCGATCCAGCACGACTCGAAATCGTCCTAGATGCAACTAACTCAGCACGAATTTCTTCTTCGATTTGATCACGTAGTGCCTCTTCTAATTCTGTAGAAATTTCAGCACGAATTTCTTCGTCGAATTCTGCTGCCATTGCTGCCTTTACTGCTTCAGGATCAGCAGCGTCTAGTGCTGCCTGTAACTCTTGAACTTGGATTTCTAATGCGTCTATTGACGCTAGATAGTGTCCAGCAGTCTGAATGATGGCAGTCTCCATTCCGGCTTGTGTTTGAAGTTGTACAACTTCGCCTGAATGGTCTCTCCATTTTCTCCATTGCAACATTGTATGTGCATGAATATCGGAGCCACATTTTGGGCAGAACGATTTCTTGGGCGGTTTTAGAACGGGGATTGCCTTCAAGTCCTCGCTGCTCAGCGCTTCAATTCCACCTGCTGCGATGTCGTGAATATGGTGACTTGCTTCCATTCCTAATTCCATTGCTTGAAGGAATGCTGGGCTATTGAGGTCTACTTTTCCTCCACTAACTAGTGACCAAGCATTCGTTTCATGGGAAATAGCGGCTGCCGCAGCCGCAGCGGCTGGATTCCGTGTAATTCCTCCACTTAGTGCCGAAGTGACCGCGCTAGAAACTGCATCAGTGGTACTCCCTTCTGATACCGATTTTTGTGCTGATTCTGCAGCTAATGATATGGCTGCGTCTTCTTCACTTGCTGCGGCCAATCCTAGTTCAATCGGATTAGCCCCATCTTCAATTTTGGCGATTAAATCAAATTTGTCTGCCATAGCAAGGTCAGTCTTCGATCGAATTAATTCTTTGAGTTGTCTAACATCGTGACCAGTCGATGTAATTGGCCCAATTACAAGTAAGTCATGTCCACATTGTAGACAGAACTTAGCAGTGGCTTCTACTGCTGCCTCGCATGTGGGGCAGTGTACGGGCATGAACCGTGTATGCCCCCTCTACATATGAAGCATGCCGATGGGCGAGGCTAATCAGGTCAATCAAGAGATTTGATGGCATTTGTCAAAGCATCAATTACAGTGTCCCGTGGAATTTCAGCTAAAACTGAAGCTAGTCTGGGTCCATGAGGGCGACCAAGATGGATATTGTAGAGAATTACGAAGGAATTCCTCAAATCCATTCCATTATCTCTTGCTAGATTGCAAATATGATTATTAATTTCGTCACTCTTCCATTCACATTCATTAAACGCATCACGGAGAGCTATGAGATACTTGAGATCACCCTCATTGAATGAATTCTTTGCCTCATCTGTGAGTTCTGTTTGAATTTCGATTCGATATTCATCTGGAAAATGTTCTGATGAAATCCAATTTCTCATTCTATTAAGGCGATCAGTCAACGTCCTATTTGGTTCACCATTCAGAAGGCCTGAGGCATGTAATGAGGCCCAAACATCCTGATCGTTGGCACGAATTTGTGCAACCATAGAGAGATGTCTGAAGGAGATGTATGAATCCGAATCAATTGCAATATTTTCTGAGGTCAAATTGGAATCAGTTTGACTCAAAATAATTTTTGCACGGTCTACATTCCATGCAGTCCTTACTCTATCTGTGGCATCATCTCCAGGTGGTTCTTTTGGGTTCCAAGATGC
>JASLJW010000014.1 GCA_030747885.1 Candidatus Thalassarchaeaceae archaeon | reverse complement strand
ACTGCACTCATTATTGCTACGACCATTGCTAATAGCATGGTTACACCTAGGATTTCACTGACTCCGGAATCGTGCCCGAACTGGCGGTCCCGTCTCATGTCCACGCTCCGAGACTGCTAAGGACATACATAGCAATTCGCAGTAAGTGCCATTGTTTGAGGGGGTTCAGGCCCAACGAAGCGGTTCTGCGGCACGTTCACCTAACCATTGTGCAAACTCTGGCCCATCTTGTCGTGAAATGTGGATCACTCCATCGAATTTTTCACCTATTTCACAGAGTACTTCGCTTTCAGCTAGGTGTGGAGCATTATTGTCTGATGAAAGGTGGCATAGAACAATCGAATCTAATCTATCGTGGACAAGACGACCAAGCAATGAAGCGGTTTGTTTGTTCGATAAATGCCCTCCTCTTCCATGAATTCGATCTTTGAGGGGTTGAGGGTATCGAGGATTTCCAAATAGCCTTTTAGTGTCGTAGTTTGCTTCAATTGAGAGGTGGCTACATCCTGATAGATGTTTGATTAATTCCTCTGTTGGTTCTCCTAGGTCGGTGACGAATCCTGCTCTTCCTTCAGAAGTAGATAACACAAAAGCGACATTATCAGCATTATCGTGAGGTACTGGAATTGGTAGAATAGACAAGTCTGGGCCTATATCTCTGCGTTCCAAATTCTCAAAGATTCTGCATTCATTTACTGGGTCCAGTGAGAGTTTTTCGCATGTTTCTATATTGGCGTGAACTTCTACACCCCAGCGTTTTGACGCAGCCTTTGCACTTCGACCATGATCTCCATGGTGATGAGTAATTAGTATTGCATCCAAGTTCTCGGGTTCCATGTTAACCAAACTCATTCTTCGTTCTAGTTGCCTCATTGAAAATCCACAATCAATGAGGATGGATGTTTCATCAGTTCGAATCAATGTTGAGTTACCACGGCTCCCGGAACCCAAGTGAACAATTTCCATCTGAACCAACCTTACTTCCTGTTAATCGGCAGGACTTGAACGACTCGGTGTCTGTACGATTTTTGATTCGTTTCTCAACCTATTCGGATTTCTCCGAGTAGAGATATGTCCGAACATCGCTCCATCAGCATGATAAGGCACTGAATAGGGTAAATGACTCGTTAAACCACCGGAGGTCATGAAATGCGTCGCAGGCAGACTGCTCTTCTTCTAGTATTCCTGATGGTCAGTGGTCTTTCTTTTGCCTCTCAAACACGGCCATCGGCTCAAGTTGGTAGCGTAAATCCTGATGATACTACGGGTCAGGGCCCCCCAATCACCGATCAAGACAAGGATGGGATTCCTGATTTGCATGAAGAGTTGTTTTCAGCCGTTAGAAATATCTCGTATATGGGGGGAATACGGCAAATCCAAGGTTTAGATTCAACCAATGGTTCGGATAATATTTCCGATTTTGATAGAGATGGTTTGGATGCGTTGATGGAATACTGTTGGCCATACTCAATGGATACTTGTTTTGATGAAAGAAAGACATTGACAGGCCGTCCTCCCGACTTGACTGAGTCGGGTCTTCGAGAGTTCCTTGATCCGCGAGTTGCAGATACTGATGGCGATGGCTTACCCGATGGATACGAGGTTTTCATGTGCATGAATGAAGGCGTTGGTTTCGTCAATGAGTCGTTTGCATGGACATGTTCAGCATTCGATCCATTGGATCCATCTGACGGATTTTTAGATTCGGATCGTTGTGCTGATTACTCCCTCGGTTGCGGGGATGGTTTTGATGTGAATAGTGATGGCGTGATTGAATCTCAGGAATCATACACCAATGCGGAAGAATATTCCTATGGTTCTCCAACTGGATGGGTTACTGAGATTGATGGTTTGCGATGTTTTGGAACCATGGGGGGACTTGTAGATACAGCCTGTTCAGATCTTGATAGAGGGATTAAGAATTTGAATAGTGGATGGCTTGGAACAGATCCTCTACGAAATGATTCTGATGATCATTATTATTCAGGCGGTCAATTGCTGACCCAGAATCGTCGGGGGGATGGAATAGTAGACGGCTGGGAAGTCTACTTCAATCTTCAACCACTCAACAGTAGCGATGGAATTGTAGATACCGATTCTGATGGTTGGGATGCCAATCGCGATGGACAAATCACTCCAGATACATCTCTCGGAACAGTGGAGATTGGAGAAGCATTCAGCAATCTCCAGGAATATCAGGTTCACAATGATGGAGGATATAGTGTAAGATCTGGTTTGAAGTCAGTAGAGCATGGGGTAATGGAACAAGTCGTTAGGATTTATGACCAAGGATCTTCACCTTCATTATTACATCATGATGTAGTCGAAATCGTACCTATTCCTGATAGGGACCAGTTGATTCTTGGAACTAGATATGGGGTTTCAGTGATGTCTGTTTCCGGACAGTCAGTAGATCACTTTGAGTTGCCTTCAGGAGCTCAAATGAATGATATGATACATTGGGATCATCCTGAAGATGAACATTTAATTCTCTCTACAAATCTAGGTATCCATACATTGAGACTTGATGGCGCAGGACTAGTTGACCAATCTTCTCTTTCTTCCTCAGCAGTTGGTTCAATCGAATCGATTCACCGCCTCAATCTAGGAGGATCTCTAATGTCCGTTCTTGCCGGAGGTTCAGTTGGACAAGCATGGATTATTCCAATTGATGTGCAAGGTGCAATTGGAGATGCAGAGCCAGTTGGAGAATTAGAATCGATATTAGCAACAATCAATGGAAGTAGAATCTTGTCTGCAGCACATGCATCAGTCACCGGTTCTTCTCAGGTACTTTATGTGGGAACTACTCATGGCTTGATTGCTTGGAATACAAGTGATTTACAAGCAGGTTCACCTCCGTACTGGATTTTCGATAATGTTACTGCTGAACAGTTTGTCCGGCCTGCTGACCCTTTCAATTCTTCTCGTTCAGCAATAGTGAATGTCCTCATAATCGATGGCCCTCGTGGGCCTGATGGTTTGATTACCAGCGAACAAACTCTTTGGGTTGGGACTGAAGGTGGAGTACACCATTTCGATTTGATTGAGGGAGCAACCTCTCCTGAGACTGCTTTCTCTAGAGATCGAATGGAGAATAGCGAACTCGACCAAGATGGGGGAAATGACATTCGTTCGTTGTGGATTAGTCAGAATGAGGTGATAGTTGGCTCTGCAGCAGGCACTTGGGTCCTAGAAGGAGATTATTCGAAGACATTTGGAGTTGATCCAGCATATTCCATGATCCCAGGTGCAATTCAATCGGTCGCATTACTAGAAGTTGATAATATCACGCACTTGTACGCTAGTATCGAGCCTGGGAGATTCTCTAATATCGTACCTATCGATCCATTATCTGCTGATTCTGATGAAGATGGAATGCCAGATGGCTGGGAATACGCGTATGATTTGGACCCCACTGATCCTTTCGATAGAGACCTTGATCGAGACAATGATGGAGTTCGATTCGATCCAATGAGTGATTATGTGGACAAACCATGGACAAATTTGGATGAATTCCGATATATTTCTACAACTGATGAAGGCTTCAATGGCACCGATCCTTTGAACACAGATTCTGATGGAGACGGACTTGCTGATGGTTCAGAATATTGGGGTTGGTATTTCACTGAAACTAACTTTACCTGCTATTATCTAAATTCTGATTATATCTGTGATGAATTTGTAGGTGCAGCTGCCGAGAGCGTCTATCTTTCTGGTTGGCTTGGAGGCGGAAGTGGTGGGGGTTCTGATATCCCCTCAGATCCGAGTAATACGGATTCAGACGGGGATGGAATGCCAGATGGTTGGGAGATATCTAATCGAAGATGGATTGGCACTGAATTTACAGGTGGAAATGATTGGAC
>JASLJW010000013.1 GCA_030747885.1 Candidatus Thalassarchaeaceae archaeon | reverse complement strand
ATGATGCACCTCTAGACATTTATGTGTCGACATCTGAATGGTTAGACCCAATTGATTTACCAAGATTAAGCGATAAAGAAAGACCTAGTCCAATTCTACTCGATCATCTCATCGTTTTCGACATAGACATGGAGCCATTCTCAAAACAACGATTAGAAGCAGCCAGAAAAGCAGCAATTCATCTGATAGATTGGATAGAAGAAAACGAAGAGAAACTTCTCTTCAGCCATGCTACTTTCTCAGGCAGTAAAGGATTCCATATATTCTATAGAGACGAAGACAGAGATAAATTTTCGATAGCAGATCCAAAAGAGAGGGAGGAATTAGTCAAGGCAGAGCGTAAGGAGCTCCTTCGGAGAGTAATTGATGCAGGACATCCCGTAGATCCGTTGGTAACAGCAGATACTAGGAGAATCATACGACTTCCAGGTACAATTCATGGGGGAACTGGATGGATTTGTACAAAAATCGAAAAGGAAACACTGAGGACTCCACTCAAAGAATGGATTCATTCTATTCCAAGACATAAACAATCCATTCGAATGCCTCGTTGGGGCATTTCTATTCCAAAAATTAAATTCAAACCAAGGAAGAAACAATCAAAAAAAGTGGGAAATGTATCCTCCATACACTTAGAAATCAGTACACAAGTACCTGGGACAGTCGATAGGAATTCAATTATGGCTAGAATAAGATGTGCGCCGGATAAAATCGCATTTAGAATCGAAAAACTAGTTGATTCCATGGAAAGGGCAGATATTGGGCCATGTGCTATTTGGACGGATTCAGAAAGTGCATTTTTGTTGGTACCTCGAGCAATACCGCGAAGCGCCATCCCAAAATTAGCGAAGAGAATAGGGATCAACAGGCTCGGTTACTCCATCAAGAAAAGGGGGCATTCGTGGGTTAGAATGACTCCTGAAAATTCCGAATTGATGGACTCAAGCCTACTTCCCAGAGGAATATTTTGCCAAGAAGCAGGGGAGAGATGTAAACACCCTTGGTCAACTGCTCATCTGCTATTATCAGAACAAATGGGGCTTCCTTTTTCTGTAAATGATGAACCAGCAGGAACACCGCAAGTAAGCGCACGAATCGTCAGGATTCGGTGAAATGTTCATAGACATAAGGAACAAGAAAATTTCGGCCTCAACGGAGCCTTAGGGCAATGACGAGCGACCTGCACGCAGGTCGACCACAAAGAAACCAAATGCATCGGCGCGAGAGGCCCGCGCCGGTGCAATCTAAAGAGTGAAAAAAAATGTCTGGAGAGGAACCGCCACTCTTTGTTTCCTGGCTGGTCGCCATTATAGCAACCCCAGTTGGGCTTATTTTTGCAATCATCATTTTTGGAAATACTGTGGCTCAATTATCCACATCAAATTGGGATACAACAATAGGCATCATTGAGGACTATGATTCATTTTGTGATTACGATAGTGAAGGAGGCTGTGTATTGGAGGAGTATATCGAATATTCGTACACTGTAAATAATCAAAATTATACAAATAATCAGGTGAGCCTTGGATGGACTGAAATGATTGCTGCGTATAACACACAGGCTCTCGGTCTTGATGACTACGGTTCAATCGAAGGTGATGAAGTAGTTGTGTTCTATCACCCTGAATGGCCGGAAGATTCAGTCCTACTCGCCGGATGGGAGGGGATGGATTTATTCGACATATTCATCTTTGCAATTGCGATTATTATTCCATTAATTTCCCTCATTCGAGCTAGAAGAGGAGGGACACTCTCTGAGGCCATAAATGAATTTTCAGGATTCGTGGGAATGGCGAAAGAATTTCAACA
>JASLJW010000012.1 GCA_030747885.1 Candidatus Thalassarchaeaceae archaeon | reverse complement strand
TCTGCGTAATCACTCTAATGGGATGGACTGGATGTCAAGTAGATTCAATTCTCGGTGCATTGTTAGAAAATAGGGGGCTAATGACTAAAGGACAAGTGAATCTTGCATCTATTGCATTTGGAGCAGGTGCAACTTACCTATTACTGGGCCTAGTATGACCCGATACTGCGACGGTTTGAACAACCCATGACTGCACATCGGAGTATGAACCGGGGCCACAGGCATGTCAAGTCTCGATTCTTGACTTGTTTGATTTTCCTAATACTGTGTGCAAGTGGGGTAGTAGGTGAACCTTCTTCTAAAGAGATTCCAGATAGTGAAGGGACCTCTATTTTCTATCCTGAATCACATAATCTATTTTTGAATAATCAAACTTCACTGGACCTCATTTACCCCATTGATTCAGGTGAGCCCCCACAAATCGATTTTAACAGATTGAGTAGTCAATTAATTACCGTTAATTCACCGCCAGTCGATCACGCAACCCGTTTTGAGGGCAATATGACTGTTCGGATCTTCGCAGGTTTAGATGTTGAAGGGAGCACCTGTAGATTGACTAACCCTCTCCCTGGATCCCCTGCAGATGCTCAGACTCAATTTACTGTGAGAGTTCTTGCAGGAGGTGCCGAGGTCTTCCAAAATGAAACAAATCGTGAAGCACTCGAATTCGATTGGACTGCGCCTTTCGAATTCACTACATCAGCATGGAATCTCAACTTCACATTGAGTCAAGGGGATTCGATAACAATGGAAATTACAGTGGAGCATAATTGTATAATTGCAGGAGGATTATATTTCGATAGATACGATGCTGCGACTCGAATTGAACTTGATGGAATTCTATTCACACCCTCTCTTGAATCTAGAGTAGATAAAAATGGAGCCGCTAGAGTAGAATTCATTCCAGGTTCTGTTTGGGGTGATGAGACCATAATCAAGACTGTTGTTGAAGTGGCAGGAACATACAACACATGGGCTGAAACTGTTCACGGGAATTGGCAAGAAGAACAACGACTGAGCCACTTTGAGACGCCACATAGTACTCGAATAGGTGAAGGTAATCAGACTGTTTGGGTTTGGTCAGTTAATGGCACACTAGAACCAGGAATACATATGATCGATATTTGCATGTCTTTAACTGATTTAGATCCTAACGAAGATTGTCATTTAATTATCGTGCACCGATTCATTGTCGAAGAACCATCAACATCGCTAGGAAGAGTAGGATATCTGATTGCACTAGTTCCATTGACAACTCTAGTGTGGTTAGGTTCATCTCTACGAATTGGAACGTTGCCTCTCCCAGCCTACTTGATTCTCCTTTTGATGGGATTGGCAGTAATGATTCCTGCAGCATCAATGCCCTCAATAGATGTAGGAGAAATAAGAGATGAAGCAGCAGCTCCTGCATTCAATTTACTCAGCCATTCAGGTGATTCATATGGAATCAATGACATTTTGAAAGGTAACGATGCACTTGTCCTAGGAATCTTTGAAACTGATTCACCTAATGCTGAGCAACAAAGGAAAGATTTCCTTAACGCCATGGAACGTACCGATTCCATAGCATTTGCACAACTGGCTACTGGAGAAGATGTTCGAGCGATTGACATAGATGCACACGCTGCAATGGTGAATGGGACATGGCCAATATTGTTGGATGAAAAGAATGCTGCGATTGCTTCCCAATTTCCATCAGGTGCAACTGATTCTGTGTTAATTATTGATAAAGCCGGTTTTGTTTCGGAATGGGTCCCCGGATCAGTAGGCAGTGACTTGATTGTTGAAATGGTAGATTCGGCAGGAGTCGGTTCTGGAAGAAGTGCGATAGATCTATTCTTTGGAGTTCTAATTGGAACTGGAGCGATTTTACCGCTCATTCTTCTTTCTCTTCCAAGAAATCGGATAGAACCTCCAGAGACAGTGATGATTCCAGGAGCAGGAATCCTAGGCACAATGGGAGCAAATGCCATTGGTTTTGGGACATTAGTAGTACCAATATCTATCCTTTCTATTGCTCTAAGAGGGGGCATTTGGCCATATGTGGAAATCATTCTAGCATGTTGGATGATTTCAAGTGCAATCCAAATGCTTCGTAATGGAGAGGTCTTTGAAGTAAATTGGATATCAAAGAAAATCCATCAACAATTACCTCAAAATTATCGGGAATGGAGGGATTCTGAAACATTTTCGGAAGATGCTACAATTGGCTTCTGGTTTGCATGGATTTCATGGATTGTATATCCATTACTAATTCCACAGACTGTGGCCTCTCCAATTTGGACCGGGATAATTGGAATTCTAATTGGCTTGAGTTCATTTGTTTTTCATCTATTAATTGCAGGATTGGTTGGCCTGTTATTGAGAGCGATTGCAGGAATTGCAGGAAACATATCAGTTACTTTAGGGAGATTTAGTGCTGGCGCTAGACCTAGACTATGGGGCGCGACATCCCTACTGCTAGGCGTTTGGATGCTTGCATATTTGGTACTTGGACAACTAATTGCTCGTTTAGGATGAACACCTATATGGGAAAAATAGGGACATGGATAAAGGCCGATAGTGTGACGCACTAGTATGAGAAGTGAGGCAGCATGGCTGGTTGTTTCGATTATTGCGATATTGATTATTGCAATGGCTCCTGAGCCAGTATTAGATTCAAAGGAACGGTTTTTCCCAGATATTCCCGTACCTCCTTCGCCTCCTTGTCCTGAAGGAACAGAATGTGCTCTAACACATATTTGTGAACCTTCTGAGCCGTATATCTCCCCTAATCTAACTGAACTATGGAATGCGAACGGTTCGTTCAGAATTTTCTCTTCCCCCAATCTTGTTGATTTGAATAATGATGGGGTACTTGATATTGTAAACGGAATGGGGATTGAAGAACAAGAAATTGGAGCAGTAATTGCTTTAGATGGAGTAAATGGATCACCTCTATGGCAAGCAAATACAAATGCTGAACTATTTGCAACAGCTCAATTCAAGGATTTGAATAAAGATGGTCAAGAAGATGTAATCCTTGGTGGTAGGAGCCATCAACTTCTAGCAATAGATGGAATAACTGGTGAAAAAATCTGGACATTTGATGATGCAAACCAAGGGAATGATTTGTCAACATCTGAATGGTTTCAATTCTATACTGGACAATTTATCCCCGACAGAAATGGAGACGGTGTAGATGACTGGCTAACTTCTAATGGAGGAGATCCTTCTAAAGGACCTGGAGAATCTCGTTCAAATGGTTTCATGATGATTATTTCAGGTGCAACTGGTGAAATTCTTTCTTATGCTTCAACCCCTGATGATAAAGAAACATACATGTCACCAATAGTATTCCAACCACACCCAGAGATGGAAACAGAAGTTCTCTTTGGCACTGGTGGAGAAACATTTAGCGGAAGTCTTTGGTCGACTTCAATTCAAGACATTGAAGCCGGAGATATTTCTAATTCAATAATGCTAACTCAGTCAAAAGAAGGAGTAGAAAAGGGAGTAATGGCTCCCCCAGTAATTGTAGACATTACTCATGACGGTATTCTAGATATTGTTGCACCAACATTTGATGGCAGAGTAATAGCAATTGATGGTAGGAATCATACCATTGTTTGGACAATAGAAGTTAGTGAACATGCATTTGATGGCAATTCTGTCGATATTGAGTCATATGCATCCCCCGCAATTGGATATTTTACTGACGATGCAATTCCTGATATCTTTGTCCATTTTGTTATTGGTACCTTTCCAGATTATTCGGCATCAACAAGTTTGATGATTGATGGTAATTCAGGAGAAGTACTTTGGAAAAATGATTCCACTCATTCCGGATTTACGAGTCCTCTTGCTGCAGATATGAATGGAGATGGCAGAGATGAGATAATAATGATCAGAAGCGGTGGTGAGATGTTTGAAAATAATGGAGTTATGCCATTCTATCACGATATCGAGATACTAGATTCTTGCTCAATGACTCATGTACTATTAGCCCATAGGGAGGGAATGAGTATTGGAACGCCGACTTTATCAGATATTGATGGAGATGGTGTTTTAGAACTTATCACTACAGATACTACTGGCTATTCAGGACCCAGTTGCAGCATTATTCTATGGTCTTTAGGCGTAGACGCACCTACCTCTATTTCTTGGAGTTCATATCTAGGAACAAACAATGATGGGATTTTCTAAGATATTATTCCTGAAAATCATCTAAAGTGATGAAGTTAAATCTTGCAATACCGCAGTAGGATCTTCAGCTTTTGTGACACCACTAGCCAACAATACTCCATGGGCGCCTAATTTGAGCGCCACTGCAACATCTTCACCAGTCTTGACTCCAGCACCACATAGAACTCTAACTTCTGGATTTACTGCATGTACTGCAACTACAGTTCCAGAAACTATTCCTGGGTCAGCTGTCGTGACACTAATATCTCCTCCAATCAATTCAGGTGGCTCAATTGCAATGAAATCGGGATTTAGAGCGGCAAGAGCCGCGGCCTCATCTACTGTGGCTGCACAAACACATGTTGTGAAATCATTTGGGAGCATTTCTAACACCGCACGAACATGTTCGAACGAAACCCTACACTCAGAATGATTGAGAATTGTGCCTGTAGCGCCATTGGATATTGCCGTTGATGGTGAAAGATGACCTGTATTGGAGCCAAAACCAACTGGATCCAGATGTTGGGTCCAAACGCTAAGCCCAGATACATTCTTGGCAACTGAACTAAGATCAAATGCAGAAACTACCGATACCATTTGGATACCAGAACGTTGTGCTGCAAAAATCGCTTTTGCTAGGGATAATGCAGCATCTCCTTGCGCTGTCTCGTAGGTCTTGTGGTTGACCACTACTAGGGGCTCCATGACCACTCTACCACATGACTCTGTTTTGAGAACACCGGCGTTTGCGATTAATCCATGTGGCCTCTAGTCAAAGGACAACTATGGGGGCAGGGCCACAATGGACCGAGGAGGCACTGAAAACGTATGCTGCAAACAATCCCCCCGATTTAGAGTGGCTAGGGAAACCTGGACGGCATCAATTTAGATGGAGGACGTTAAAGGGGCGTTGGATAACTGCAAAAAGAAGGATCAAAAACCATGATTCATTTCTTAAGGCACTCAGAAAAGATGCCCCCCTCGACATTTATGTATCAACATCTGAATGGTTAGACCCAATCGATTTGCCGAGATTAAGCGATAAAGAAAGGCCAAGCCCCATTCTACTTGATCATCTCGTCGTTTTCGACATAGACATGGAACCGTTCTCTAAACAACGATTAGAAGCAGCCAGAAAGGCAGCAGTTAACTTAGTGGATTGGATCGACAAAAATGAGGAGAAACTGCACTTTAGTCATGCTACATTCTCTGGTAGTAAAGGATTCCACATATTCTATAGAGACGAAGATAGAAGTAAATTTTCAATAGGAAATCCAAAAGAAAGAGAAGATTTCATCAAATCGGAACGTAAAGAACTTCTACAGAGGGTGATACAGGCAGGGCACCCGGTTGATCCATTGGTCACAGCAGATACAAGGAGGATCATACGTCTTCCAGGAACCATTCATGGGGGAACTGGATGGATTTGTACAATAATCGAAATGGAAAAACTGAGGACCCCCCTCAAAGAATGGATTAATGCCATTCCAAGACATGAACAATCCATTCGAATGCCTCGTTGGGGAATTTCTATTCCAAAAATTAAATTCAAACCAAGGAAGAAACAAACAAAAAAAGTGGTAAATTTTTCCTCCACTCACTTGGAAATCAGTACACAAGTACCAGGGACAGTCGATAGGAATTCGATAATGGCTAGAATAAGATGTGCACCGGATAAAATCGCATTTAGAATCGAAAAACTAGTTGATTCCATGGAAAGGGCAGATATTGGACCTTGTGCTATTTGGACAGATTCCGACAGTGCATTTTTGTTGATACCTCGAGCAATACCACGAAGCGCCATCCCCAAATTAGCGAAGAAAATAGGGATCAACAGACTCGGTTACTCCATCAAGAAAAGGGGGCATTCATGGGTTAGAATGACTCCTGATAATTCCAAATCGATGGATTCAAGCCTGCTTCCGAGAGGAATATTTTGCCAAGAAGCAGGAGAGAGGTGTAAACACCCTTGGTCAACAGCTCATCTGTTACTATCAGAACAGATGGGGCTTCCTTTTTCTGCAAATGATGAACTAGCAGGGACACCACAAGTAAGTGCACGTATCGTAAGGATACGGTGAAATGTTCATAGACATTTGAACGAATTTGAATTTGACCTCGACGGAGCCTTCGGGCAATGACGGCAGAGCGGCAGGCCGCTCATTGGCATAGACACCAACCGCATCGGCGCGTGAGGTCCGCGCCGATGCAAACCATTGATGTGAAAAAATGTCTGAAGACGAAGCACCACTTTTTATTTCCTGGTTGAGCACACTTATTGCAGCCCCAGTTGGGCTTGTTTTTGTAATCATCATATTCGGAAATACTGCGGCTCAATTATCCACATCCAATTGGGATACAACAATCGGCACCATTGGGGACTATGATTCGTTTTGTAATTACGACAGTGAAGGAGGTTGCATGTGGGAGGAAGATATCGAATATTTGTACACCGTAGGAGATAAAAATTATACAAATAATCAGGTCAGTCTTGGATGGACTGAAGTTATTTATGAGGATTTTTACGAAGATTTTCCCGAAGAAGGTGACGAAATAGTTGTGTTCTATAACCCTGATTGGCCTCAAGAAGCCGTTATAATCGCCGGTTGGGAGGGAATAGATCCAACCGATATGATTGTCTTTACATTAGGAATTATTATTCCATTAATTGCCTTCATAAGAGCTAGAAGTAAAGGAACAATCTCAGAGGCCTATTATGAATTGAGAGGGTTTGTAGGAATGGCGA
Source organism: Candidatus Thalassarchaeaceae archaeon (assembly GCA_030747885.1). Taxonomy (GTDB): domain Archaea; phylum Thermoplasmatota; class Poseidoniia; order Poseidoniales; family Thalassarchaeaceae; genus MGIIb-N2. The sequence goes on along the minus strand of JASLJW010000012.1, from coordinate 6,585 downwards.
GAGAATTTCAACAACATGTAAGTTCATTCACAAACGATCAAGATCAATGGAATGGAGAACAAAGGGCGCCAATTCAAGGACAAAATGTACAGGTCTCTTCAAATGTTGATACAGAAGGGATTTCTCCCTCTAGAACCAGAAGATACAATTCAGTAATTGCAAAATTATCGCTCGGAGAATCCATGACGGAAGCAGAGGTGAAAATGAAATTACAAACGGAATTGGACTTAAGTCAAAACGACGCTCAAAAGTTCGTTGAATCACCATACGTAAGATCAATAATTTTTCCGAATTATTCGTCATTCGAGAGTACAGCGCACGAGACAAAAAAAGAAATTTCAGAAAATAATCTTGAAAGTCAATTAATTTCAAGCTTCCAAAATGCAATGGAAGAAGCAATGGAAAAACAGGCGAACTCAATTGATTCTACAGTTACAGTAAACCCGGATGTAGAAACATGCTCACATCCTGAATGCAACGCTGCAATGACATTTTACTCATTCCAATGCTTTAGTTGCAGAAAGAAATATTGTAATGAACATAAGGGGTCATCGATACACTGCATAGAGTGTTCGTGATTAGATGAAGACGTTCTTTTGATGTTTTGACCAATCTGGAGCCATCCCAGAAATTTTTGCATCCTCAATCATTTCCTTTCCTGCCTTACTGTGACCATACATCAATTCTCCAGGACTTACGTGGATGTTCCAATATATTTCAAAAATCTCCGCATTTATTCTTGGACGGCAGAAAATATTTGGAACCGCATGTAACATTACAGGCTGTATTCTCTCGTTAATCCCTTCCTTAGGATCAAACCACCAAGGGAAATACCTCGAAAGGAATGTTTGAACTAATATTGGATCCAAGAATTTTGCAGATCGTGGAATAACGTATCTTGGCTTGTTATCAAGTGGACCTAAGACCTCACTCAAGGCATTACAGAACATCTCAGACTGTTCTTCAGAACAACCTTCTAGATGTACTCTCATCCAACCCCCTCCTCTTTCTCCTCCTTCCAAGGAAGTGTCTTCAGGAAGCATTTTGATCTGAATCATAGTCTTGAGAATGACATTAGCAATTGCCTCAATCAACGAACCATCAGTCCATTTTGTGTCTCCCGTTAATGGCCATTCATCGTCGCCCCCAACAGATGATTTCAGTTCTAACGCAGACCTTGGAACGGCCTCAAATGGTTCGCCGATTTTCCAAAGTTCTCTTGTCTTTTGACGTGTCCTAGATCTATCCAACATCTCTCTATTGAATACTGCCATACCCTCACTAATTGCTTCATCACATACTTCAGTGAAGGCAGGATGCACGTGCCCAACTCCTTTCTCTATTGCACCATCATCACAAACGCCATACAGGTGTTTATGTTTCTTCTTGAAACGGTCATAATCATCAAATCCTTTAGCAAATTCTTCAGCAATACAGATAATATCCCAATTATTTGCAACTTTCTCTGGCCACTTACTATCAAGTCGAAACGAACGCCCTCTCAACTGATTGATGCTCATGTCTGTTGATACCGATGTCAAATCTACCAGGACGTTGATTCTAGAAGCATCCCAACCTTCTCCTAGAAGGCCCCGAGTTCCAACAATACAATTTGTCACTCCTCTCTGAAAAAGTTCGGTAATCATCTCGATGTAGTTTCTAGGCACCCAATCTTTGCCAGAACCTTGAATATCGTGATAAGGACCCTCAATTACGTCTACAAGTTCGATCTTGAGTCCTCTTTCGGATATCCAAGAACGAGCCTCGTTCATGAATTTTTCAACTAAATCATCGTCTACCAAAACTGTACTTCCAGTCATCAAAATAGGATTCAGATAATCTGTTGCTTCATCATTAACGATTGTTCGAAATGCAGCGACTGCTCCTCCTGCCTCTGCATCTAGCACACCTTCAACCACTGCCATAGATGATGTTTTTTCGAAATCAGTAACAACTACTGCTCTAATCGAAGGCCCCAATGCTTGCATCTCACTACGTAGGATATCGAGTAAAGCATCCAATTTTGCCTGTGAGTAAGCCATAATCCGACCTACAGGGGAAGCGGAAGGACGGACGCCTGTTTCTGTGATCTGCCTTCCTAGAAGTCGAAATCTAGCTATTGCTTCTTCAGCAAGTTCGTGATCTTTGGTACTTTTTGATAGACGTAAACCCTTTCTGACATATCTATCAACCATGTAAGTATACATTTCCAAATCCGGAAGTATTTCTGCCTTAATCGATTCTGTAGTTTTGGGGACTCCTACTGGCAATGAAAAATCAGATTCTTCGATATGCCTCCTTGCAGTATTGAGGAACTTATTGCCTGATGATTCATCTGGTACTGTGGGCCAACCATTGAAATCAACACCTGCAACTTCCTTTGGATTCGCTAATGCTCCCAACAACCATTCATTCATTGGTGCAATCCTATCTTCATCGCTAGGATCTCGTTCAGCTTGAAGTAATTCAACCAGTTCTTTGAACTCATAATCCACCTGGGCGATGTATTTCATTTCCTTCGCATTAGGGCGAACAAATTGGACTAAATCCTGATACGGAGCAAGATTCGAATCGCGAACCAACGCAGGAATTGGGACGTGGTAATCTACCTCTCCCAACAAAGAGTTGTAGTTGTCCAGTGATTTTTGGGTCTTGGCCTCATTTGGAGGTGTGGCAGTTAAACCAAGAATGACTGGATCTCCAAACATGTCCTTCACGGTGTTCAAAATATTTCCCCAGTGATGCAATAAGTGATGGCATTCATCAAGAATAATGAATTCTACTCCAACTTCTTGTAATCTCTTAATATGGCCTCTAGATGAAGAATGGAGTTCCCAAAGAGGATCGTCATTAGATTCATTTTCTCCTCTAGCCTTTTTTCTATAGACCGACATCCTGTTAGCAAAATAATCAGGATTTCGTTCGCATAAATCATTCTGCCAATTCTCTGCCGAAGAAAAGTCACTAGCTTCACCCTCTTCGATCAACTTCTCTGCCCATATCTCTCTTGCAGCGACATCAATCTCCTGGTTTCCACGAATCGGTAGAGTGAGTGATTGGTAGGTAAGAGATGTAAGTAAACCAGGAGTATGTGGAGATGTACTAATCAGATCATCCTTGCCATCAAGTTCGAAAAGATCTGTTCTAGCTGCCCATTGAGCCTGAATGGCTGAATTCGGAGACAATACCAATGTTGGTTTCCTAATTATATCGGACCATACGTACAACCCAAGTACAGTTTTTCCAGAACCTGGAGGTGCAACGATATGCAGCCTCTTATTTCCATTATCCAATTGATTTTGAATGATGGATGAAGCTGCCACTTGAGATGGGCGGAGTGTTCCAGCGAAGTGGATACCTCCAAAGGGGTGCTCTCCCATGTATACAGCACATCAAACACCCATAAGTGGCTGTCGACGAACTATTTTGGAAAGGTCCCACCATTCTGAACATGGCCTGAGGGAATCTTCGTATCAAAATCAACTACTACATCAGTTAATTCTACATCTGAACCAATCATAGTATTCGCACCAATCATACATCCTTGAAGAATTGAACGAGCACCTACACTACATCCTTCCAAGATTGCGGAATCAGATATAGACGAACTGGAATCGATAGAAACATCTGCTCTAATTGATGATTTAACAACATTTGAACCAATTTTAGATAATGTCCAATTCGTACCATCAATTTCCCCTGAAAGGTGTTTTTCATTCACGATAGATGTCTGTACTGCCTCAATGTAAGACTGGGGAGTACCCGCATCAACAAACCATCCTTCAAACGGAAATCCGCTCAACAATCCATCTTCAGCAACATGGGGATAAACGTCCCTTTCGATGCTAAATGCACCAGTAGGCATTCGATCAAACAATTCGGGTTCAATTAGATATGTTCCAGCATTGATTAGATTGGAGAAGGCTTCCTCCCGAGGTGGCTTCTCTTGGAATCTCCGGATTAGGCAACTATTGGCATCGTAATCAGCTACTCCAAAACGAGATGGATCTTCTACTTCCCAAAGTGAAATAGTAGCTAATGAACCACTCTTGGAATGTTGAGTCAACATTTTTTCCACCGATAGACTGGTTAGGAGGTCTCCATTAATAACACAAAAAGTGCCGTCAGATAGATGAGGTCTACAATTGGCAATTGCTCCACCTGTACCTAGAGGTTCAGTTTCCTCCACAATCAGTACTTCATAAGGCAAATCTAGAGCATCAAAATGAGTTCTCATCTGATCAATCCCATAACCTGCAGCAATCAGTACTCGGTCCACTAAATTCTCAGGAAGAACATCGACCACATGTTGAATCATTGCACGGTCTAAAATTGGAACCAATGGTTTGGGCATATGGAGGGTCCAAGGACGCAGGCGTGTGCCGAAACCACCTGCAAGTACGACTACATCCATACTGTTCCGAAACGGCCATCTCTCAAGTGTATTCTGTTTGAAACCGCTCAAATTGTGCGCGGTCATGGTTAAGGACGGGTTTCATCAGGAGGGGACGGGGATAAGGATGAACATCCACGAGTACCAAGGAAAGAAACTGTTCAGAGATGCTGGTGTTGCAGTACTAGATGGCGCACATTGTACAACTGTAGAACAGGCACTAGATGCCTATGATGCGTTAGGGACCAAGGTAGTTGCCGTCAAAAGTCAAATCCATGCTGGAGGAAGAGGAAAAGGCAACCTGTATTGCCCGAATAGTGGGGATTTAATCATGGAAGGTGGAGTGAAAATAGCTTTTTCAAGAAAGGAAGTTGAAACATATGCCGACAATATCCTTGGCCATGTCTTAGTAACAAAACAAACTGGAAAAGAAGGGAAAATGGTGAGGAACCTGTATGTCGAATCAGGATGCGATATTGCACATGAGTACTATCTCGCCATGTTGGTCGATAGAGAAGCAAAATCGGTTCTAATCATGGCGTCCACTGAAGGAGGAATGGATATTGAAGAAGTTGCTGAACATAATCCTGATGCAATTCACAAAGTTTGGATAGATCCACACGCAGGACTATTGCCATTCCAAACGAGAAACTTAGGCACATCCTTAGGACTTACAGGGTCGTCGTTGAAATCATTTGCAAAAATGATGCCTAAATTATACAATGTATTCATGGAAAACGACTGTGCAATGGTCGAAATAAACCCACTAGTCAAGACATCTAATGATGAAATCATAGCCTTAGATGCAAAGATAGGATTTGACTCAAATGCAGAATTTAGGCACAATTCATCTTGGGATGAAATGAGAGACATGTCTGAAGAAGAAGAAACAGAGATTAGAGCCAGTGAAGCCGGATTATCATATGTGAAATTAGATGGAAACATAGGATGTCTCGTCAATGGAGCCGGTTTAGCAATGGCTACAATGGACGTCATCAAGTTATACGGTGGTGAACCAGCTAATTTCCTAGATGTGGGAGGAGGAGCTAATGAAGAACAAGTTACTACTGCTTTCAGTATCATCCTAGAAGACCCAAATGTCAAGGGTATTCTAGTAAACATATTTGGAGGAATCATGCGTTGTGACATTATTGCAAGAGGCGTAATTGCCGCAGTTGAGAATCTAGGCCTAGAAGTGCCACTTGTAGTACGTCTAGCCGGCACCAATGTAGACGAAGGGAAGGCGATATTGGCCGAGAGTTCACTCAATATCCATCCTGCAGATGATTTAGCAAATGGGGCGCAAAAAATAGTTGAACTCATCGGAGGTGAAAACTGATGGCTGTTTGGATTGAAGAAGATGCAAAAGTCATCGTCCAAGGAATTACTGGGCGCCAAGGACAATTCCATTCAATGAAAATGGCAGAATATGGTACCGATATTGTCGGAGGATGCACTCCTGGAAAAGGTGGACAGATGGTCGATTTGGGAGTTCGAGAAGTTCCTGTTTGGGATTCAGTTGAAGAAGCCGTAAATGAAACCGATGCTGATGCTACAATCGTCTATGTCCCTCCTCCATTTGCTGCAGGAGCCATTATGGAGGCAGCAGAAGCCTTCGATCGAATCAAAGGAGAAGGAATCATCGTTTGCATCACAGAAGGAATTCCAACCTTAGACATGGTGAAAGCAGTAGCATATGTTTCAGATAGACCTGGTGTGAGACTAATTGGCCCTAATTGTCCAGGAATAATTACTCCAGGGGAGACTGGAGGGGCAAAACTTGGAATTATGCCAGGCCATATTCATGCTAAAGGTAGGATTGGTATTGTCTCCAAATCAGGGACTCTAACCTACGAAGCTGTTGCTCAGACAATGAGTATTGGTGAAGGGCAGTCAACGTGCATAGGGATAGGTGGAGACCCAGTTAATGGAACTGGATTCATTGATTGTTTAGCAGCATTCGAATCTGACCCACAAACAGAAGCGATTGTGATGATTGGAGAAATTGGGGGGTCAGCAGAAGAAGAGGCCGCAGCTTGGGCAAAAGAAAATGTTACCAAACCAATCGTAGGATTCGTTGCAGGTGCAACCGCGCCCCCAGGGAAAAGAATGGGGCATGCTGGAGCAATTATTAGCGGAGGTAAGGGTACTGCTGCGGAGAAGTTTGCTGCATTCGAAGCTGCAGGAATTCA
>JASLJW010000011.1 GCA_030747885.1 Candidatus Thalassarchaeaceae archaeon | reverse complement strand
TCGATCCCTTGACAAAGCAACTACCATTGAGTCGTAATCTCAAGTAAAATCGTACACTGAGACCAATCGTTGATCTTCCGAAATCTATCCTTGAATTTCCAAAAGTCGCCCTTTCTCGATTCTGATACCAACAACAACAGTCATTCTCCAACCGATTTTTTCTGGATTTAGGCGTATAGAATACCCCTCTATAATTTCTAATTGCTCCATTCGTTTGATTCGGTTGCTCACAGTACCCTGTGAAACTCCTACCTTTTCTGCTACAGTTCTGTTGGACTGGGTAGCATCCTTGAACAGAATGGCTAGTATGGCCCGGTCTGTCGCATCGAGCATGCCGCATCTCCCTTCGGGAGATTGCAGTTCGGTCCGCCGCTCTTGAAGTTTGCACATATTTCAGAATATAGAAATCTATCTTGAACTAGAATCTGAGTCGGGGAACTCAAGATCTAGGACCCATCTTTCATGTCCCTCAACCTCTAAACGAATCGTGCAAGGTTCAAATTGATTTTTTGAGGTCCGTCGAATCATAATTTCTCGCTTAGTATTGGGTAATATTTCAATTGGGATATCTTTACCAGAGTATCTCCAGTATCCATTTCCACCAATAGAGGTAATACTAATCAATGCATTTCCTGTGTTGATTTCAATAAGAAAATCTTCTCGTTCTCCCTTTCTTTGGACGACAGGTCTTATCATAGGCATGTCTTTTTGTCTTCTTCTTTCTGATAATACAACGATCATGCATGCTATTGTACCAGTAATCAACAGGAGTATAGAAATAGCGTAGTCTTTGCTGTTTTCATTGGATTGTTTGTAACTAGGGATCTCGGTTTCACCAGAGCCATAGATTTCGTTTGAATCCAGAGAAACAAGTGAAGCGACTGCGATTAACTCCTCATTTTCTAGGTTCCAACTCACCAAGGTTTGTGAATCAATTTGGTGCGTCCAATTATTTTCTGCACCCGCGGATCGATTTACACTAGAATCCCAAGCATGATATGAAACTACTTTTGAGTCAATAGGTCCAATTGGATGATTCGAAATTTCTGCATTTTTCTTTAACAACAGCCATTGTAGTACAATAGTCGGAGCGAGATCTTCTTCCAAGGTAGTATTTGCTTGCAATATTAGTAATCCATTATTTCCCTGATTCACATTTATTGTAATGTTAATACTTTTCAACTCATTAGGAAAACTTCCGTTGGTCATGTTCCATTGAGTTCCTTGGATGAAAACATCCCCACTTTTGGCTTCCAAATCTTGTGCTCTTTCTGAAGCTGCAGAAATATGTAGTAAACTGTCTGGATTTGAATGCCAAACGATTAATCCAACTTCACCCTTCTCAACAGCACAACGCAACTCTTCAGATAGAATATCTGACGACGTTTTAGTTCCATCAGTAAATACCTCCAAGATTGGAGTAGCTTCAGCTAATGGTGTACTAATGAGTCCTAGGAAAAAAACCCAAAAAATGAGACGAAAACACCATTTCATGTTTTTTCCCCCAGCATTTTTCTTAGTATCACATCTTCTTGTTGTTTCCACATTCGACTAATTCTTTCACCGACCCAAATTGGAATTCTCCATTCTGAATTATGTTTTTCAATTAGTAACAAATGCCCTCCAGGTGCTAAATTTTCTAGATTTTCTATAGGCAAACTATCTTTCAAAATTCTAAATGCCTCATCCTCATCGATTCGATGCACTCGTTCTCCTAATCCCTTCAAATGAATTGAATGTAATCCTTCAGAACTTAGTCTATATGCGCGTTTATCTCTGCTTTCCCAAGCTCTAATTCCAAGATGAATCACCTTTAGTGGAGGCCACTGCTCACCATCGTGAACTCGATCTATTCTTGATTGTGTTTCCATTCCCCAAACACGTTCTTTCATTGGTCGACTGCCCCATAATATTCTCTTACCCTTTTTCCAAAGGGAAGCGAATTCAATATCTGGTGAGTGAATTTCCATTATTGTAGTTAAATCATCATCTATACAAGGAACTGGAAAATCTCCTTTGCGATTTGGATTTGAAGAAATCCGTCGTACTTCTAGTTGATTTGTATCCTCATCTGTCCTTTTTACACGTAATTTCGCAACAAAGAACCCTCCGTGCCCCGAGTCATCTTGATGGATTCGAATACACCGATTCAATGACTTCATTATCTTAGGATTAAGAGATGTGTTGAATTCAGAATTATCGATTGGATCCATATTATCATCTAGAACAACCCACTCTTTCATTCCGTTTTGGTACGAGAGACCTTTCAATTGTTCTTTGGAGATTTCTTCAATCTCTACATCTTGCTCTTGTTCTAATATTCTAGCAATTACTGCCTCATTTTCAATAGGATCTAGTGAGCAGGTTGAGTAAACAATACTAGCACCTGAACGAGCTACTTTGATGGCTCGTAATAATAAATCAATTTGCAATGAATGAAGCGTTTTACCTCCCGAAGGAAGCCATTTCGTCCAAACATCTGGATTTTTCCGGGTTGTGGCCGATCCTGTGCAAGGAGCATCAACTAATATCGCATCATAACCTTCACCAGGAACTCTAGGAATGTGCCGTCCATCATGTTGTACGATTAGTAGGTTTGGAAGAGATGCCCTCTGAGCGTTTGCAACCAATGTATTCGTTCTCTTCTTTGACACATCATTCGCAATCACAACTCCTGTTCCATTAAGAATCTCAGCTATGTGAGTACTCTTTGAACCAGGCGAAGCACACATGTCCAGAACTACATCATCTTGTTTCAAATCTAGAAGAAGAGAAGGAATCATTGAGACAGCTTCTTGCCGTGTAATTCGTCCAGTTTCGTGCAAAGCAATGAACAGTGAACGATGTTCTAGAGGAATTTTTCCACGTACCCAAGGCATTTTCCACGCATTTGGACACCATTCAATTCTTTTTGCCCCCATCTTTTCAATTTGTTCTTTGACCCAAATTTTTTCTTTACGTAGTGGATTAATTCGAATTGTTTCGGGTAATCGTGGCAATGCAGCTTCTAACCATTCTTCTGGATTGTCTGACCAATAAGACATAGCTTTGAGCAAGGAACTGTCCAAGGCCTGCTCTCTCCAAGGCCTCAGGTCGTCTGCCATATTGCTCCGTAGGCATTCATGGATTATCGTAGTGTTGTATTAGAGAGATTCAATGGCTGAGACATAATCGCACATCCATGGAGATGTGGTTTGGGGTTGAGCCGTTGCTAAGTCTCTTGGTTCTTTCATTACCTGTAGTATGGATAATAGATTGGCGTTTTTCATCCAAATCTTCTTCTATGAATTCAAGTAAATATCTTTCATATTTTTTGTTGTTTCTAATTATTCTAATTGTCCTTCAAGCAGTTTTGGGGCATTTGGAAACCCCGTCTCATTTACATGCAGTATATTGGGGTATTTCCGATTCAATTTTCTTAGCTGCCCTGAATTTTTCTAATGGCCCTGAAGGCCGTCTTCTTCTCATTGCATTGTTTTATTGGATCTATATCATAATACGATATAAATCAACAAATCTTCCAGTTACTATTTGTTCTCTTTTTCTAATTCCTCTTATTGCAATAGGCGCATCTGCAGGCTCTTTTGAATCAGTTACTGAGTCAATAGTTAGCCCATATGCCCCGACTCCTACAATCTATCCATTGCTTGTTTCATTGATTACAGGAATACTCTTGGGTGAAGGGATGATCCGCTCAATTCCTTTGTTTTCAATATCTAAACTGACATTATTGCAAACTCGTTCAACTATTGCACTATGGGTTTCGATTGCAGGAATCATGTACTTTGCAGATCAAATCTCATCTTTACCACCAAGTGGAAATGTGATTTCATTGATTTTCTTGATTTCAACTACAATTGTTGCAGATATTTTAGGAGGGATTAGCGAATCTTCACCAGAATCCAATAGGGAAACTTGGCCATCTCTTGCTTTCACAGTTTTTTGTATTGGAATCGTATTATTGTTGATTATCATGAATTTCGAGGGGATTACTCTTTCAGGAATTGGAATAATGAGTATTGTGGCTGCATTGGGGGCTCAACTTCCATCCTTAGGATTCGATACAAGAAATCGCTCATCACATAGAGGAATAATTCTAGGTGCAAGCACAGGCTCTTGTGTGTTAGTGATTTTTTCCTCTTTGAATGAACCATCAATATTCGTATTAGGGTTACTTTTCATGTTAATTCCTCAATGTTGGAATGTTATAGATCGACAATTTTGGAAATCTTGAAAACGATTAGCAATGGCCGTTAAGAGAGTTATTTTACAACTATGATTAAATATCTAATTTGAGACCTTCAGGCATCGGTCTTAACGGATCGGGATGGGAATTACATGCAGGAAACAGAGCAGCGCAGGTCGTCGAGATATGGAAGAGGAGAAAAAAGGGTTATTCGAACTGATACGAATGAAACTGTTCGAAAACTTAGGAGTCTAACTGAGCGTGCCCGCCTTTATGGGCGTGCAGAAGGATCGTTAGTTCCTGTTGAAGCATTAGTTACGATTGAATCAGAGCATTGGGTTTGGCAAACCGTTGATCGTGAGACTCTATCTGAATTGACTCATCGTTTGGTTCTTCAGATGCGTGATGGTCGTCGAAGAGAGTTGTTTATGACGCATTCATTGGATGCTGCAGTTGAGTCAGCATCAAGAATTGTTGAGTTTCACGACGGAGTCGTTTTAGTAGAGGCTTTGGCCCCTTGAATGAATTCAAAGGTATGCGTCACCGTAAAATAGAGACCTCCGGTCCGGAAGAATGATTCGTATGGCGAAGAAGAAGGATAACAGCGGCATCCAGCAAGCTGCTGGGTTGATTCGTTATTTCGATGAAGAATCCGAAGATGCTCTCCAAATTCCAAAGGGTGCAGTATATTTTGCATGTTTTGCAATGTCAATTCTAATCTATCTTGCAAACCATGGCGTTTGGCAATGGATTTGGGGAAAGATTGGATAATTACTCCGATTCAGTCAAATCTACGAATGGTATTTCTTCCTGTTCAGTGGTATTCATCTGTTCCTCTAAATCAGAACGTGTTTTTGGATTGGCGAGAATCAAACCTGTTTCGGCTCTAGATAGGGCGCGTGAAACTGCTGGAGCGTTCCTATCGTGCAAGGCTTGTCTAGCGATTTTGAGATTTTCTTCTACTTTTTTCAAATGTGTTTTACCAGTCTTGTCTACTTGACCCTTGAGTTGTCTCAATCGTTCTGCTATAATTTCGATATTTTCATTCATCTCTTCTTTTCCAGTTTGAATCAAATCTTTCCAAATAGATTGGTGTTTTTCGACGTTTAAACTAGTTTTTCGTCGATACCCAAAAGGAAAAGAAGCATTCCAAGGGTCTCTTCCCAAACTAGCAATAATGTCGAATGCTAGTCTTGCCGCATTCTTTCTTAATCCGTGAATCTCTATTCGATTGAGGTAACACTTTGCAAAGAGTCCGAATCCCCAATAAGACTCACTTTTGATAATGATCATCAATTCATTTGAGCGAGCAGCAATGGTCCATCGTTGTTCATCAAAACCAGGTTCTTCGATAAATTCTGGAGGAGAATGGGGCCCTAATGCACTAAACACTGCTTGAGCAACATCTCCAATGTAAGCGACCCGACCACCATCAGGCCAAGCATTGGGGCGTAGTACACCATCATTATCCACTTTCATTTGAGGGGTGCCTGAACGGACTTGAGCCCAAAGGACAAATTCCTCCTCCATGATGTGCCGTCTAAGTTCTTAGCAATGATTTCTGTGGTATTTTCACGGTGATATTCATACGCCGTCAAAATACTGGTTGGTTCATGGCGAAGCCTAGTAAGAAGGTCATGGACGCGTTAACTGCAATTCCCGGTGTAGGGGCTGCTACTGCTAAGAAGTTAGCAGCGGCAGGAATGAGTTCTAAGTCGGATGTAGTAAAAGCTGGCCTGAAAGGCTTGAAGGCAGCAGGTATTACTGCCGGAACTGCTGCAAAGATTGCCAAAGCAGTAGCCACATCGAAAGCTAAAGCTGCTTCAAAGAAGAGCAAGAAAGCCAAGAAGTCCAAGCCAAAGAAACCTGCAACCCCTTCCATCGCTTCCAAATCAAAGGTTAGTGTAGAAGAAAGTGGAGTTCGAGGAGACCAGGTTGGCACCCGAATCACTGCTCCGAAAGGAGTTGCAGACATGCTCAAAAGGGTTCGACGAGCCGATTAACCGCTTTCATCAAGTATCGTCGTTGATTTGATTGAATCATGCCAAGGCGAAAGTATGGTCGTCTTACTAAACCGCTTGAGATTCCTCCTAAGGACAATTGTTCTCGTTGTAGATCGGGTAAGCATTGCCCTCTACCTGGCCATTCTGGAAATGAAGTTAGAGCGAAAAGAGATTGGTCTGGACCTGAAGATATTGAGAAACGTCAAAACAAGAAAAGACCTGGAAAGAAGCGTTGATTATTCTTCCATTGCAGCAGATTGTGCTCTATGATATATTTCTCGAAGTGTTTGGTCGCTGATGTCTAGATAAATTCGTGTTGTTTGAATGTTTGAATGACCAAGAAGTCGTTGAATTGAAACAAGGTCTACTCCCCTTTCTAGAAGTCCAGTAGCGAAGTTGTGTCTAAGTGTATGTGGTGTCAATCGAGATCTTGGAATATCAGCTGAATCTGCGATCATATCCATCATTTTCTGGATATATCTAGGCCCAATTCTACTAGATCTAGAGGATATGAAAACAGCATCAGAATCATCCCCTTTCGGTGCTTTGGTTTCAATTTGCATTCTACGGGAACCGAACCATGCTTCCATCGAATCTACAGTTCTTTCAGTGAATAGTACCAATCGATCTTTGTTTCCCTTTCCACCATAAATTCTTGCTGATTTATCTTGAAGATCTAAATTATTCATATCTAGTGCGCATACTTCTGAAACCCTCATTCCAGTATCCAATAGTAGAGTAATAATTGGTTCTGAAAGAGGATTCTCAGAATTGCTAGCAGAATTTCGAACACGGTTTATCTCATCTCGAGTGAGAGTTCTAGGCAAAGGTCTTGTTCCACTTGGTCTTTGTACCCAATCTGGAATTCGATGACCTAGATATTTGAAAAGATGTCCTAGGGCAGCAATTCTAGCATTGATAGTTGAGGGTCGTAGATTTGAAATTGATTGAACAAATAAATCTAGTCGGCCATTATTTGGATCACAACGATCATGCATTTCCGAAATTGGCATTTCTTCAATATCAACTTCTTCTTCACCAGGTAACAAAGTCGTTCCGAATCTTCGAGCCGATGAAAGGTAAGCTCTAATTGTATGGTCACTCTTTTTTTCAGCACGCAATTGTGCTTCCCAAAGTGAAAGCCAAGGAAGATGTTGTATTCGTACTAATCTTGAGGGTAGAACTTGTCCAGCCCCGGTGAAATTTGAATCAAAAGGGGTTGCTAAACGTCCTCGTGGGCCATCTGCTGACCATCCGCTCCGCTGTCGCTCGTTGTCCATGGGTCCCATCCCAACCCCGAAGGGCAGCACCCAATCGGGGTGTCGTGTTTGAATCCTTCCCGATGATTAGTTACAGTTGAAGCCCATTCAGAACCTAACTCATTGCTGCCGATGCACCGTCTTTTCCTTCGATATGTGCTCTGATGGATTCAATAGGGCCATACAAAATGATTTGATCGTTAGGTTGTAGTAACAAATTACGATCAGCAGACCAGATATTTTCTTTCCCTCGAATAATTGTTACAACAAATGATTCAGGTGGTAGAACTTCTGAAATTGATCTACCAATATACTGTGGCCATACATTGAGTTGTACCCTCACTGTACCGAACCCGGACCTTCTTCGAACGACCTCATCTAGGTTTATTGATTGGATTTTATGTCGTTTTGTAATCATTTCAATAATATGTCCAGCCACATTCACTCCTGAAGCTTTCTCAATACCTTCTAGCCCAGGACTAGAATTGACTTCAAGGAGAATGGGCCCCATTCTTCCTTCCAATAAATCAACACCTCCAACTTCTATTCCTAGGTGGGTCGCTGCATCAATTGCAACTTTAGCATATTCATCTGAAAGGTCAATCGTTTCAACACGTCCACCAAGGTGATAGTTTGAACGAAATTCACGCCCATTAGATACTCGTCTCATTGCTGCTACAACTTTCCCACCAACAACGATTACTCTGATATCCTTGCCATGACTTTCTCTGATATATTCTTGAACAAGCACAGTATTCCTTTCTGCTAAGAGTCGGTATGTCAATTCCTTCGCATGCCTAATTGAACGAACTAAATATACTCCATCTCCTTGAGTTCCTTGACTTGTTTTTACGATACACGGGACCCCTCCAACTCGTGAAATCCCTCTTTCTACATCTCTCCATGAAGTAACTAATGCTGTTTTTGGAACTGGGATACCTTTCTGAGATAGAATTTGACTAGCAGTTAATTTGTCTCTACTTCTCATTATTGCATCTGCTCCATTCGCCACATAGACTCCCATCCTCTCAAATTGGCGTACCACTCTAACACCTTCGGTGGTTACAGAATATCCAATTCTTGGGATTACGGCATCAACATCTAATGGCCACCCTTGATGAATTACTTGCCCTTGCTTATCATCAAGAACAAGACTCGTTTCTAGAGGGTCAACAATTTCAACAATCATTCCTGCTGCATCCGCTTCATCTACCAGCCGTCGAGTACTGTATAACTGGGGCCCACGGGACAGAATACATAGTCTCGGCGCCTTCATCGAGCCGCGACCTCCCCCGACTAGTTTTCAATCCATCCCTTATTTCAGGGTTTTATTCAAGACTAGAGGTCTCTTCCGAGTAGTCATGCAGCCCCCTAATGCTGCCCCTTCAATCCCAGCGGGACCATCTTCTGCTCCAGCATCCGTCGATCCAATCGCAGAGATGGAAGATAAGAGAAATAGAAAGGAGAAACGTGAACGTCAGCTCAAGAATCTGAAATCAACACGTTCATCTAAACGCATGAATGTCTATTTTTCATTGGGACTTCTCGCGTTATTGTTTGGTTTCTCGTTTTTCCCGGTTGCTCAGGGAGACATCTCATCTAACCCTCATGAAACATTATCATCTGAAGAGGTGACTGCTTGGATGGATCCGATTAGTCCCCAACATTGGACGCAAGAACAGATAGATGAACGAGCAGAATCAAAGATTTGGGATGGAAGTGATTTCAATGCAGGCTCCTTTGAACAGGATTTGAATTTAGGTATTTGGCAACCATTTGATTTCGGTCCATTGAATGATGTACAGGTAAAGTTGACACTCAAAGGGTATCGATTTGATGGAATGAATACATCATTTAATGTTGGTATATTTGAGGCCCCTAGTGGATGCGATTCATTGCCAACCACTGAAATTGTTTGGAATAGAGACGATCCTTCCAGAATGACTGTAATGGATACCCCAGAATCTCTCGCTCTCGCACCAGGATCCACTACTGAGGTTACCTTGACTGTAAAACCTGGGCGTTATTGTCTAATTTTCCAATATTTAGATGCGCAGGATTACAATCATGCTTCATGGTCAAGTACTCAACAATATTGGAAGGCTACAGTTGATTCTGAGGTAGCTATGTTCTGGCCTAGAGCGTTTCTTCTTCCAATATGTGTTTTGATTTTACCATTTTTTATTGTATCAATTATTGGAGCTCAAAAAGCAGGTTCAGCATACAAGAAAGTTCGATACCCGGAGACCTCAACTAAGAGCACAGAAGAACAAGTCATGGATGCAGCAGAGGCCGAAAGAGCGATGGGAATGGACTTATCTTCGGGATCTGAGGGATCTGATGAAGAACAATTAGATTCAGATGAAATAACTCTTCCAGAAGAAGAAACATTGTCCACAGAACCCCAAGAAGAGGAAGTAGAAACAGAATCTTCAGAATCCACTGAAGAATCTACAGACGGAGCATCACAGTATACTGATGAACAACTCTTAGCTGCTGGTTGGTCAATTGAGCAAATTACTCAAATGCGTGGTTCACCCTAATCAATCTAGAAATCCTCGTGTTTCACACTTGTAGTGCAACGGTTTGATAGCGGCGCGTTATGACCTCGGTATATACGGAGGTGCAGTACATGGATCGTGAAGAACTTGAGTCGATGACTGTCGTCCAGTTGAAGAACCTCCTCAAAGAGCGCAGTCTTTCGAAAACTGGAAAGAAAGCCGAACTCGTTGAAAGGTTGTTAGAATCTTCATTCACAATCGATGAAGACGATGATTTCCTTATTCTTGAAGAAGACGATGAGTTAGAAGTCAAACCCACAGTCACCAAAGAAGTTCCATCACGAATTCGTAACAAGAACGAAGTAATGGAGGCAACGATTCTAGAAGCCGTTCTTGTTGATGATGTCGAAGAACCAAGTTCAGAAACAATAACTCTGAAAGTTCGTGAGCCAACAGTGAAAAAGAAATCAGTTGTTGAATCTAAAATGACATCTGGAAAACCACGAACTGCAGTGGTTCTAGGTGTGATACTATTGGGTGCTCTTGTTGCTGGTGGAGGATACTGGTGGACTTGGGTACAAGACCAACAATCGTTCTCAGCAGAGCCCAATCGATATGGTGATTCGATGACATTTACCATGACTGATGGGCAAATCTCAGCTATAGGTGATGAGATGGTTTCCTTATTGAGAGAGAATTCTGGAGGGGCATTAGACAAGGCGTGTGGCGATTTACAAGTTGCAATGAGTGGAACTGGCGCCATGTCTTTCAGAAATGCACCCTCCTCAGAGATTAGCCACCCCACAGACCGAACATATGCCGGTGCAGCAGAATCTATTGATGGATATGGGCGGAATCATTTGACTGCAGAAAGAAGTTTGTCTTATGAATTGAATGTTGATTTAAGTGGACGAAGATGGAATACATATAATAGTAAATGCAGCAATATGATGACTTGGGAAATGAATAGTAATTCAGTAGATATTGATTCAATTTCTTGGGAAGAATTGACTGAAGAAACAACAATCCATTCGGTTTCATCATTGGATTTTCGAACACCTGATAATGATCAGACTAGAATTGATGCAGTATCGTTTGGAGGAACGGGTGTTTCAGTAATTGACGGAATCCTACCATTCTTACTACAGCCAGCTATACCTATGGATTTACATGATGCATTCGATACTACGTTGTTTGAGTCAGGAGGCACTGGGGAAGTAAATGGATGGGATTATCAGGTTAAAGAATCTCAACGAGTAAATGGTGAATTACTTATTCCCATCGATTTAGAACAATCTTCAATCAATTCTTGTCTTGGACATGCAAGAATTACTCTTCTGATAAAGGAAGGAAATCCTTGGCCAGTCGAACAACAGGTAGATATTTTGATTGACAAAGATAAGAAATCAAGTGATTGTGGAGCCTTAGAATCTGCAGCTTTAGAACTTACAGTTCCTAATGGTCAACTGATTATTACTTACAAGATAAGTGGCACATCATTTTCAGCAGGAGAGCGAGAAATAGATTGGGGCACATTATATTCCAGTAGACCTGGACCTGGAGAGGACATCCCCTCAGACCAAACTAGGTGGATAAATCATATTTCTGATGAGTCTCAGATTCGACAGTTCACAGTTGAAGAAGCAGTTGAATGTTTGATGAATTCCTCTGCGCCTAGTGGTGTCCGATCATCATTGAATGATGATGGATATTTGTG
>JASLJW010000010.1 GCA_030747885.1 Candidatus Thalassarchaeaceae archaeon | reverse complement strand
TGCTGATGGTTGTACTGGTGAGTGTGCAAGCAATGAGAATTCAAGTGCTGAAGATTCTAGAGATGGTAGGGGTTCTGTATACTATCTTTCTAGTGGACCTAGTTTGTTTGAATCATTTGGTGATCTTGAACCCTTGTTGATCCCAATCGAAAATGATGATGAAGAAAATTCAAAATCGGCGGAATAATTAGTCTACCCAACGATAGCGTTTTTCACCAGGGAGGCCACCATTTACTTCGCGAACAATAGCGAATTCTTGACTAGGTTCAATGATTGATTGCGTGGTACTTCCTCTATGCAATGCTTCGTAGTCATCGCTAAGAATCGGCCTTCGCAAGTCCAGGCGTTCAAACAGGAGGAATCTTGAGGCGATTTCCTTCCATTGAGGTTGAATAATTCCTTCGAATACTTTGGCCTTAGCTCCTGAACCATATCCACATAGTCCGATTCTTTGCCCTTCAATGGAATTATTTTCTTCATAATCGCATTCAAGGGACGACATCAATGCAAGGAAAATAGATCCAGTATATTGATTTCCAATTAGACTTGAAGCTCTTTGCCCCCGCTCAATTCGTTCATCAGCAAATTTTCTGAATGCTTTTGTTTTTGAAATAGCACGTCTATATCCATCGTTTGCCTTTTCGAACTCTGCCATTCCTTCTGGCGTATCTTCAAAGTCATCGATTAGAGGTTCTACACCAATTTCTTCTACGATTTCATCCCAAACAGGAGTCCCTCGTCGGTCATGTCTAAACACATCTGGAAACATTCTCTTTCCTTGGAATGCATAAGGAAGGTGGACAATGATACGCTTCCATTGTTCAGTAAGTATCGGGTCCTTTTCAGGATTAAGACGGCCATTTCTCTGGGCCTTTCCATGAAAGTCAATGAATGCCTGTTTTACAGATTCCATGTAACATCTATTCGAGAATTGCCCATCGAAAACAGGGGTATCTCGATGAATTTTCAATGTATCTTCAGCGAATAATTCATCGTTAGACATCTTGGAACCACGTAGATTTCGCATCATACGATCACTAAGACCTGATTTGAATGACTGACCGGTTTCACGAGCCAAATCTAGTACTCGTTCGATGACGTTCTTGACTGGAACCTCTCTTCGAGGTTTGAAGAAATCATGAACAGGTGTGGTGGAGACTCCCCAATTATCCGGAATGACCAACAATCGAGGATTTGCTCTGATTAAGATGCCTCCTCCTCCTGCTCCTTGAGTGTATTCTCCACTTGATTCCATGTCATATTTCGCATTGTCACTGAACACTACAATTCCTATGCGCTCATCTTGTTCACCGCCTCTAGCGACCCAATCCAGAGTATTGTGGAGTGCATCAACAGCGCCGATACATGCGAAAGTCATGTCAACAACATCACAATTCCTGAAACTATCAGGGCCATGTTCCTTTGCATATCTTTGTTGAAGCATGTCGATGATGTATGTTGCTGTAGGCTTTGCACCATCTAAAGCGGATTCAGTTCCAAGATAGATTCTACCTATTTGGGAGGGCAATAATCCGTTTCTATCGATGAGTCGAGCAACTGCATTAGCTCCCATAGTGGCAGTATCCTCATGTGCGTCAGGAATCGCCATAGCATTGAGCCCCAGACCCTTATTCAATTTCTCAAAATCTGCACCTCTGAATTTTGCAAAATCCTTCATGTCGAAGTACAGACGAGGAAAATGAATCGCAAAATCATCAATGCCCACATCCATGGTAATCAGTTCCCGTCCGCTGGCTCATCTCATATGAATGAGTGTCCTATTATTCTGTATGAATGTACCAATAATGGGATTATGTTCAACCGCCGGTCATTTTATTCACTGCATCAAGGAGTTCAGGATGTTGTTCAAAATGTTCGGCAATAGGGGCGAGGATTTCCGCTAATCCGTGTGCTACAGCCATTTTCGCATCGAATGGGTGTACTGAACCGTCTTCTATTGCTGCGATTAGTAAATCAAGATTTGACCAAGAGGACGGTTCTCCAAATTCTGGTTTTGGACTAACGTGTAATTCCCTCTGTCGAGGCATGATAACATGTTTAGCAATCTCAAAAACCGGGGAATCTTTGTTTCCAGGTTCAAGGAATGCCTTACGAAATTTCTTTTCTAATTTCTTTGGGGTATCGTGGAGTAAGACTGCGTTATTAGGGTCGGACTTGGACATTTTATGATCAAACGAGTCCATCCTGCCTCCTCCTCTTCCTTTCAATCCAGATAACATTGGTGTGTGGATACAAGTTGCCTTAATCCAATTATTGCGGTCTCCTACATCTCTCATGTACATGTGTGCCTTTCTTTGGTCCATCCCGCCGAAGGCAATGTCTACATTCAATTCGAAAATATCGGCAGCTTGCATTGCAGGATAGAAGAATGCAGAAAGATCATCATCAGAGGAATCTTCACTTCTACCCATGATACTGAAAGTTCTTCGCGCTCTAGAAAGGCTCATGCCTTTCGAACATCGTAGTACTCTTTCCCAATACTTACCTGAATCCATCAATTCACTAGCTCGCATGAATCTAATTTGTCCAGCACCTTCTCCTTCTTCAGGGAATCCAAGAAGTACTCGGAAAATTTCAGTCATGTAATCTCCAGCAACTGTGATTTTTTCCATATCTCTGCCGAATTTATCGTTCACCCATGCATGCCAATCCGCAAGGAAAACAAGAACATTGACTCCTTGGTTTAACATATTCTGGATTGAATCTGCTAGGATAATCCAACCCAAGTGAGCTTTTCCGCTAGGCTCCAATCCGATATATGCTCTCAATGTTGTATCCCCTCCATGGGACTCTTTGCCATTGAGTACTGAAACTACATGCTCTAATCCGACAATTTCTTCTACGCCAGTGAACATCGAGAAAATTTTGTTTTGATCTTCGGTTGTTAGTTCTGAGGCCCCAGAGGTTTTGTCTAGAAGATGACTGATTTCCTCAGGAGTCATTTTTTCCCCTCATTTATTCAACATCTTGGATAACTTCTCACCACGGCCAGCAGCCTTGGTATTGTCACCTGCCTCAAGAGCAGTTTCTATTTCTTGAATCAAGTCTTCTGCTTTGTCTTTAGTTTCCTGCGGGAGACTCTTTGCTAACGACATAAAATGTCGAGCGGAAGAAATTGCGGATTTAGCCTTGTTAGCCTTCTTCCCCCATTCTTTTGCTTTATCTCCACGCTTTTTTGCATCATATCCAGTAGATTCATCTAAGAATTGAGTCCATCTTTTTCGGTCTTCTCTTGCTTCCTGTATTGCATCTGGGTTTGAGAAGTCAGGCTTTTCGTTGTCTACTTCCACAATCAAAGCATCGCCTTGGTAATGCGCTTCGATGCTCTTCATGATGCCATGAGACCCTCGGAATGCATTTTCTCCAGTAGATTCTACATCATCGAAGAATTTCTTTGCTAATTCTGCTAATCCACCATCTGCTGTGACCTGCTTGACTAATCCCCTCGTCGTTGCGAAGCGTTCCATGGCCCTTCCGGTGAGGCGAGAGGACTTGAATGCTCCCAGTGATGGGGGGTACTCTTTGACCGTTCACATGATGAAGTCGGGCGTCTCCGGAGGTACATGGGTCGCGGCCGAGTGAGAGTCATTCTTGCGCTTCTGATGGTCATTCTTCTTACATCAATTCAGGCTGAATCAGTAGTAAAGTCGGATCAATTAGTGACTCTTAGTGAGGAAACTATTTTCCTAAACGCTCTTGATTCCAATGAACAAGAATCTCTTACTGTGGGCGATGAAGGAGTCGTTTATCTGATACCTAATGATAATCCTGAAGCCGCTAAAAGGCTTGATTCAATTACAAATCAGAATCTGAATGCTTTGGATTTCCACCCAGGTGGCAATGCATTCATCGTAGGGGATTTGGGACGAGTTCTTCGATATGATTACCAAGATCAACGACTTTCAAATGTCTCAGGGACCTCTTTGGTGGAAATAAGTACTCTAACATCGGTATCATGGAATACAAATGGAGCTTGGGCATACATCGCAGCAGATACTGGAAGAATTTGGCGTTTCCGTTCTTTGGCAGATGGTGGAGAAATGCACGCTCTAGAAAACACTCGAGAAAGTCCAGTAACTAGCATTGATTGCCATCCTGTCGTCCGTCTTTGTGTAGTTTCTACAGAATCTGATGGGATTGGAATCATTGATACTGAGCATGAAATTACATGGATAGGAGGCTCAGCGGTTCTTTGGAATGATTTGGAATGTGCTACTGGAAACATTGCAGTTTGCATAGCAGTGGGATCTAATCGCAATATAGGGATGATTCGATTGGACGATTCCACTGGTGGTGAAACCACCCTTGATGCTGAAATTCTTAGTGATTTAACTAGTGAATTAACCAATATTTGTGGTCACAGTGAAGATAGAATGATGATTACTACAACTCCCTACGGATTAATTGATTACCGCCCTTCTTCTGAAGATGCCTTTCCTTGGTACGATAATGCTGATGCTGTAGAAGAGCAATTGAATGCCACCTCAAGTTCAGTCGTATGTTCTTGGAGTACTTCTGAAGCCACAGGTTGGATTTTGAATTCTAGGGGGATAGCGGTAAGTTTTGTACCAATAGAAATAGATGATCCATTACTCACTAGTCTTGCAGGTTATGCATTGGCAGTGGTTGTGGTAATCAGTGTACCAGGGATTGTTTTGGGTCTAATTTTCATGAATAGTCCTAAGATGCAGGCTACCTATTCTCGATGGCGTAGAAAACGTAAGGGTCTTGAGCCATCATTGAAGGATAAACGTGAACAAAGGAGGAAGCGTGACCGGTCGTGATTTAATGCGATTATCGGTAAGGTTCAAGCGGCGCTCACAGAGGCGGGTAACAAGGAGTGACGAGTATGGCATACGAAGCCTTGGATTTTTTCGACGTCGATAAGATGCTGAATGAAGAGGAGATAATGCTCCGTGATATGGTTCGAGATTGGGTGGATGAGAAAGTAATACCCAATATCGAAAAGGCATACAATGAAGCATATTTCCCCGAAGAATGGATTAGGGATCTTGGTGAGATGGGTGTTCTTGGAATGGTTGTTCCAGAGGAGTATGGTTGTGCAGGAATGTCCTATACTGCTTACGGAGTGGTATGTCGAGAATTAGAGCGTGGAGATTCTGGTCTACGTTCTTTCTGTAGTGTGCAAGGTTCTCTTTCTATGCATCCGATTCATAAGTTTGGAACAGAGGAACAGAAGCAAAAGTATCTCCCTGGAATGGCTACAGGTGAAATTATTGGTTGCTTTGGATTAACTGAACCCGATTATGGATCCAATCCTGGCGGCATGGTTACCAAGGCTGAGAAGGTAGATGGCGGATATATTTTGAATGGAGCAAAGATGTGGATTACCAATGGTACTGTTGCAGATATTGCAATAGTCTGGGCTAAGTTGGATGGCGTAATCCGAGGATTCATCGTTGAGAAGGATGATGAAGGATTCAGCGCTCCTGAACAGAAGGGAAAACATTCTCTTCGTGCTTCAATTACATCTGAATTAGTTCTGCAGGATGTTTTCGTTCCTGAGGACCGATATTTACCAGGTGCGAAGGGCTTGGGTGGTCCATTCTCTTGCTTGAACCGCGCTCGTTATGGAATCGCATGGGGTTCTATTGGTGCGGCTCAGGCTTGCTTTGATGCCGCAAAGAATTACTCTATGGAGAGAATTCAGTTTGATCATCCCATTGCTGCATACCAACTTATTCAAATGAAACTCGCAACAATGCTAAGAGAAATCACAAAGGGGCAACTCCTTGCTTACCACCTCGGTCGTCGAGTAGATGCGGATGATTGGTTCCCTGAGATGGTTAGTCTCGCCAAAATGAACAATGTAGACATAGCTCTTGAAATCGCTAGGGTCGCCAGAGATATTCATGGCGCAAATGGTGTTACCGATGAATATCCTATAATGCGTCATATGAACAATCTTGAATCAGTGAAGACCTATGAGGGAACTCATGACATTCATAATTTGATTTTAGCGCGACATATTACAGGTATCCAATCCTTTACTCGCAAGTTGTGAGGTGAAAAATTGTCGTCTAGACATTCTACTGTATTTTCACTCGTTTTCTTGTTATTATGTGGTCCAATGTCTGGATGTTTCGGGCAGGATGATTCTGGTCTGCCTTCCGCAGATTCCTTGGAAATCAGTGGGCCCTTTACTGCAGGTGATTGGACAAAAGTAACTCTGTCTGCGAGTTCCGATTTGAGCGTATACATCCCTTACTTTGTATTGGATCCTGGAAGTCTGCGTGCTCAAAATGGTACAGTGTTGGATTTAGAATCTGGGGGAAGTGTAGATGTTGAATGGCTCCTCCCTCCCCGAAATTTGAATGCAATCTTACTCATTGGTGAATTTGGTCGAGATGATTGGCCAGTTCGTGCGGCAAATGAATCATGGCAGGATTGGAT
>JASLJW010000009.1 GCA_030747885.1 Candidatus Thalassarchaeaceae archaeon | reverse complement strand
TCCAAACAATTCGATTCCCAATTCGGAAAGGGAGAGGTATAGCCCACCAAACCATATGGTTGCTCTGAAAAGGAATACCAGTAGAGGGTTCCCGCCTGAAACAGTCACTGCTGATTGACGTTGAAATCGATTGAGAAGTTCTGGAAGAATGAATTTGACTGTGACACTCGCAAGGGTGGCAGCCAGTATGATGAACATTGAATTGAATAGTGGAGCTGAAGCTTCCACGATTCCTGGATTTGAATCTTCAATCCAATATGCCCCTATGTTCGCTCCACCAACTACTGTGAAAATGTAGATACGTGTTCTTAATGGTCCGAAAATTTTGTCATCCCATGCAGCATCGGTTGCAGCAACAATCCCTTCCCAGCGTCGAAGAATGAAGTTCTTCTCAAGAAGAATCATGAAAAAAATTCCGATTATTGTTAGCCCAACCTTGGTAATAATCGATACCTGCGACCCTGAATCCAAGAGTTCGTTGAACTGATTCCAAGCATCATTTACCTGGGTCATTGCGTCTGCCATGTCGACTCACCTTAGTCTGTCCGCAGAAGTGCTGATATTTGGCCCCTTCCGAGACAGAATTACTGTCTAAAGATACAATTTTAGCGGTAGGCACATGAAATGTGGGCGTTTCGGTTTGCTTGTGGGAACCGAATTTCGATGGTTTGAGGCCTTATGTTTGGCTGCCGTTATTCTGGCAACAACTTGGGTAGAGGTGTCCTTTGATGAGACAGAGGAAATTGTAGCGCCAGTTACTTCATTGGATGGTCAAATTCAGCTTTCGACAAGATCTGCAATGGATTCACTAAATCTGGATTTGTTTGACGTTGGTGCGAAAGCATCATTCAATCTAGAAGTCAGTATATTAGAACCAACAAAATGCGAGAATTGTAACCATGATTTGGAAGGCAGGAGAATCTCAGGAACAGTCAACATCACGGAATTGTTTGACGATCAAGGTCGTTCAGGTCGAATTGAAGCAGAAATGATCATTGATCATATCGAAGAACGTGATTCAAACGGTTTCCTTTTGCAGGAATGGTTTCATTTGGATTGGGATGCAGGTGCATCATCATTCAATCAAATGGTACATGTCATTCATTCGTATTCTCCATGGTTAGTGGACCAAGGAAGTGGCTCATTCCTTGTTGAAACAGGTTCAGGTTATGCATCGAGGACAGGTCCGAATCTTTTCACCGAACAAATTTCTGAAGGGGAGGAATTGGTCAGAGCATGTCTGCCCAATAGTTTCACCTGTAACGCTATTTCATCATGGGACATCGAAATGAATGTGAAGCGAGGTGTAGTCGAGGATTCAATTGCCGTGGAGCCTCCTCTTCAAGAAATTGAAGTGTTTATTCCGGAAAATCTTGAGTTATCAGAAGCAGGTTTTCTTGGGTCGTGGTTTGCCCTAACTGAGACCACAATTCCTCCCTCATCAAATTGTCTTCAAGACCTAGGAGAAATTGATGCTGCAGGATCATGGAGGATGGAGGGAGCAGGTTCCACGATACTTTCGCCACTTTCATCTATTCTTTCTTCAGCAGGTCTTCCAGTTCTTCAGATTCAAATTGATGCAGGTTCGTTAACCGTGTTAGAGAGTTCTTCTGCAACCTGTTCATTTTTTTCTGGTGACGATTCAGATTCTCAGATTTTGGTGTTTGAAAATCAAATCTAAACTACCAAATACCATCTGCCATGGTGAAGAACTATGAGAGCAGGACACCGTCTCCCGATTTTACTAGTTCTTCTAATGATCGCTGCACCCGTTTCAGGGTTAATTGTCTCACCGAATGACACTTCTTCAGATGGTTCAGAAATCCTTCAAGTAGATGGTTTTGTTACCACTAAATTCGCTACTGTAGGCACCGATGTTTCTGTTCTAGCAAAGGTTCGTGGTGGAGGTTCAGATACTCTTGTGACTGCGGATATTCTTCACTTTCCAGATGTAGATCCTTTGGATAGTTTCAGTGGAACATCGGCAGCACATCCACCAGTTGTTGTTGATACAATTGCTCTTCAAAGTCATGGAGTTGACGAATTTGATTCTTCAGCAACTGTTTGGAAGGGAATCTACACAATTCCAGTTACAGCTAGTGGTGGTGTTTACGCTGCCAGTATTTCTGCACAGAGTGGAAATTTGAGAGTAACTGATGATGTAATGCAATTGAGAGAGTTATTTGGTGACCAAGTTGCTACTGTTTTACAGAGCATTGATGATACCTGGGATGTCGCTAACCCTACTGAAGAGATTGCTGGAGAATTCACTACCCTTCAATCCGTAGTGATGAACAATGGTGGTTGGACACAGTTTGTTGACGATGCTTGCCGTGGTTCAGGAGCACTGGGAAGTCAGGCTTTGTGGGAAGACATGATTGATGCTGGATACAACCAATATGACATGTCGGAAGGAGCAGCATTCTTGGAAGAATTAATGAATTTCCTGGATTCAGATGATGCTGCCGCATCAATTGCTTTCCACGTTGCTGTTTTACTGTATCTTGATGATTTCCCTATTCCACGTACATTGGGAGATTTCGAAGATATTCCCCCATACATCGCTGAATTCGATTTAATTGAGAATTTCACTCGATTCGAGGGCACTGGTGACTTTGAGGCCGCTTATGATGCCATGACTGCAACTGGTGAATGGAACAATATCACAACCGCATTGGATAATCTTGCAAACAATCAACGTCAATTTGAGGCTATCCAGACATTGATGCGAAATATTGCTGTTCTATCTATCTCAGATCATGCAACTGCAGTTGCAGATGGTCTTGGTGCATTTATCGGACCACTATTGGATGAGGATTTCGAAAACATGACTCCATTCCAGCGTTTCATTATCCGATTTGCAGAGATGGCTGACAAACTGGAGGAGACCGACATTATTGATACAGATGGCGATGAAGTTCCAGACCGCATAACTTGGCAATACGAGAAACTCTTGGAAACTGCGGAAGGTCAGGCTTGGACTGCCAAGATGAGTTCTGATTCACCGTATGTGAACACTGCATTCAACGAGTTCAATACATTGCCTGAGGATATTGTTGGACATGTTTTTGATGCTCTTGAGAATCCTGCTTGGGAGCAAACTGGCGAAGTTCTCGAGAATTTTGGAGAATGGATGGGTCATTTTAGTGGAGGCGAATTAGATAGGGATTATCACAGCTATTACGACTGGGAAAATTCAACACACCATCCATCTTACGATTCAATGTCTGATTTCATGACTTTTGAACACAACATGTACACGACACAAATTGGTATCGAACTTGAAATTAAAGACTCAGATGGGAATCACCCATCTTACGTTCGTTATGGAGTCACAGAATCCAATGGTCAAGAAAGATATACAGTCAAACTTGAGTACGTAGAGGGCACCACTTGGTACGATTGGGAACGTTATGTCGGTGTCTTAGAAATTCCAGTCTTTAGAGATCAAATGTGGGAATTTGATGATATTTTCTCGGAGTTAACTGATGACGGCATCTTATCTGATGATAATGACGAGTTCAGTTTGAGCATGCAATTGCTATCTCAGCCAATGATTGCTCAAATGGCAATTGAAAGCAATGATGAACTCTTCGTGGTTTCAGCAGTGGGAGTTCTAGTTGAATCTCCTCAGACTGTTTTGATGGGTGACGATATCACAGTCAACGCTCAGGTGTACAATGGAATTGGTCCTGTAGAGGGTGCTGATGTTGAGGTCGCAATTCTACGTGCATCTCCACAAGCTGCATTGGACTTCTTAGTCGACAATGGCCTTGATGCTTTGTTAGGGGGCGATGATGATGATGATGATGATGACGAATATGATGATGATGACGGTACGTTCTATTGTGATAATGGAATGGAGATTTCTCCCTATGAACAATACAAAATCAATGACGGATGGGACGACTGTGGAGACTGGTCGGATGAAACTGCCTACGATACCTACTACCCTTGCGATAATGGTTGGCAAGGAATCCGGTTTGATGAATTAAACAATGATAATTTTGACTGTGATGATGAATCTGATGAAGGAGTCCTATGGCTCGAATATTTCTACCTAAGTTCTGAAACGTTGTATGAATGCGAAGACGGATTGGATTCTGTTTCCGCAGCTGACTTGAACGATGGTTACGACGATTGTGAAGATGCTTCGGATGAGCAACCTGATGCAGAAGATAATCTTGATTCTACAGATACTCTGATCCTTTCAATGAATGGTGATGGAGTTAGAGATGAAGATGATGATGGAACAGATGAATACTGTTACATGTTTGATATTGACATTTGGGATGGAGATCAAAATGAAATCTTCAACGATTATGTCCTGATGGAGGAGTGGGGCTATACTACTGTTGATCTTGGCGAAAGGCCTTTTGGAGTGAGAGAATGGAGTGGCGAAGGAACTCTACTTCAGTACGAATTCGATGATTCCACAGCAGAGGGTTGTGGCGATGAAGCCTCCTTTGATGCCACTCAAGTCACCGATGAAAGTCATGAAAGATCCTTTTCAGATGCATTGAAGCGACAAATCGACTTCTTGGAGCTCTACGCCACTCATACTGATGATGATGATGATATTGAAATCTCTGGAAGTGTCCATTATACTGGTTATTGGTCCGGTGATGATGATGATTACAATGTTGTTATCATGATTGTTGATGGTGAAGAAACTGGTCCACCATACACTTCGATTGACCAGGTGGATGATGATGTCTTACCAGATGATATGCGCACTGAATTCGAATTCCATCCGGAAGAAATTGATCCTGGATACTATTGTATCCATGTTGATTTGTTAGACATGGATGACAACGTCGTTGATCAAATCTCAGAAGAAAACGAAGGCGACAATTGCTTTACCATCGAAGAAGAGGATTCAGAACTTGATATCGAACCCACTCCTGAATTGATTGATTCGTTCTTCACGGATGGGCCATTTGAGGTATTTACTACAGTCGAAGGAGTCACAGATGTGAATGGACAGTATCAGACTACATTCAGTCCAAGCATGCCTGGTGCATACCTTCAGGTTGTTCAGGCAAAGGTTCCTCATGGAGCCACTGAAACGCTTACCGGAATCGGTGCAAGTTACTCAGTTACAACGAATGGTAGTATTGGAGTTGGTGGCATGACTCACGTTGCAGACTTCTCCGATTTCCCGATCTATACTGTGGACAAGGAACCTGGTCAGTTGCATACCATCACAATCAGTCCGATTATGCCGAGTGATGCTTACGATGAAGAGGGCGAGTTCACGGTTTTGTTTGCAATAGGTGCAGCGAATTTCGGTGAATTCTTCCCAGACATTTCCAATGATTCATGGGGTGAATCCTCATCCTTTGAATTGGATTTCCAAGAAGGAGATACATCGAGGTCCCAAGAATTCCGTTTACCTACCATGTCAGCATTCGCTATGATGGTCCTCAAGGATGGAGAGATTTGGCCTCGTGCAATACATGCTGGTTTCATCCTTGCATCACCAGAGGATCTTACTCTAACTGGAGATTTGGGCCCTGGACAGACCACAAACATTGCACTAACTGATAGTTCAGCGGAACGAATTCTAGCGATTGCTGCACCTCAGAAAGGTACAGATCCAGCCTTGGTGGATGTGCCTACAATCTCTGATTTGGTATACGATATGGTCAAGGAAGGAGTTCTATCTTGGGCTGCACAAGAACGCGAAATTGCATGTGAACATACCTTCGAAGCAGATGCCCCCCTGGATGGATTCAATACAGTTTGTCCAGATACAGAAACTAAGTATGGTCTATCTGATGAAGAGGGACTTGAACTGTTCCAGAATCTCCTTGCGGACATGAATTCAATTGCATGGGGTGAAGGAAGCAGTGCTGACCTTCGACTTCCATTGCTCTCAAGTCCAATTGACGATTACACTGTCTTGAGTATCGCTCAGGTTGGAACAGGTAGTGATGCAACAATCACTTCTGCTATTGGTACACAAACTGCCGTACCTAACCCAGACCCTCCTGAAATTCAGAGTGTAACAGTTTCATTCAGTCCAGCAAATCCAAAGCCTGGAGACACTGTTCAAATCTTGGTTGTTGAGAAAGAATCTTCCCAACCAGTAGAGGGCATGTCAGTCACCTTGATGAATGGTGAGACAATTGTTGCAAGCGAATTAACGGATGCAGAAGGTAAGGCAGACTTTGAGATAATTGCTGGAACTCTACAATTCCGTGTTTCTGGTGGGATGTATGTTCCAACATCGTTGATCCTAATTGTGACCGATACTGGAACGGACCTAGAAGGTGGAGAGGAACTTCCTGCCGATAGTGATGGCGATGGCATACTCGATTCAGAAGATGCATTCCCAACGGATTCTTCTGAATCTGTGGATTCAGATGGAGATGGAGTTGGAGACAATTCCGACGTATTCCCTGACGATCCAACCGAATCTGCAGACAGTGATGGCGATGGAATCGGAGACAATGCTGATTCTGAAGGCATCAATGCCATGGTTGCTGGAGCAGCTATTGGAATCCTCGTCTTTGTCATCATTGGCGTTGTGGGTGCGATTATGTTCCTATCTAGATCTGGAGATAGCGATATGCCTGAAGCCATTGATTATGCTGCTGAATCATCTTGGAGTGAACCTCCATCATCTGCACCAGGTGGAGGCAAGCCTTCCCCAACGGTCAGAGGATCCATGCGTGACGGATACGAGGTAGTTGAGTATCCAGATGGTAGTGGAAGCTGGTGGTGGCGTGATCCAAATACCGGAACATGGAATGAATGGAACGAATGAAATCTGAACCTGTTCGTTTTCGTTTTGGTTTCATCGTTGTCCTGCTGATACTTAGTGCAATAGCAGTGATTGACCCGGTGGACCCTTCCCTTTCCACAGACTTGATGTTTCAAGACGAAGCAAAGGAACGGATCAACTCAGAACGTTCGAGTTGGAAATATTCAGACCTTGTTGTTCGAATCAGTCACGATGAAGGTGGCCAATTATCGAGCAATCTTACTAGGGTACAGGAATTGATTTTCATTGAGAATGAACTTCTCAACAATCAATCTTCACAGTATGCATGGACAAGCACCGATGTTTGGATTGTTGACCTCCAATCTCCTTATTCCTCTTGGTCTAATGCTTTCAATGATTCAGGAAGGAGCCTTCAGAATGCCACTCGATGGGGAGAACTCTTGCAACCAGAAATTGAGGGTGGATGGTGTGCAGAGAATTCCACGAATAACCAGATGCAAGCATTCCAAGATACACTAATGCTCCTTCCATCCGATTCTAGAGCAAATATCGCTTGCCCTAATTTATCGGGTTCATCCGTCATATTGCCTCCTGAGTCAAATGAGATTCTATGGGTCCTACACCTTGAGAGCCATACTCAACCCACCGATTGGGATCCACTTTTCGAATGGGCTGAGAACGCTTCTCAATCAACTGATTATCAGTTTAGTACAGCAGGAGTGAACCTACTGTTTGGTATTGCAAAGGAAACTGCAGAGCAGGATTTGAGTGCCGTAATGGTTCCTTCTTTCGTCTTGTTGTTGGCTCTTCTTTGGTTTGGACTCCGAGATTTCGTAATCGCTTCAGCCACTCTTGCAGGAGTTGGTGTTGTTATGCTGTCCACAGTGAGTATCCTGACTCTTGCTGGGCATCAGTTTTCCATCATTGATGGAATTGCATTGCCCATTGTGATGGGTGTTGCTGTGGATGGAGCATTCTGGTATTGCCGTTCTTCTAGAACAAGGGACGAGGTAAGGCAGATGCTTTTTGTTGCGATGATGACGACAATCGCTGCAGTAATGTTGGCAATCATTTCTCCAATTCTTATACAGAAGTCATTGGGATTAGTCATGGCCACAGGTATCCTGTTGAGTTGGGCAGTGAGTCGTTTTATCCTCGAGGATTTGTTCCTATCTAGACGCGAAACTGATGAGGATATTCGTTTGGATTTACCCATGCGTTTCCCAGAACAAATCGAAGAGAAATCATGGTCTGTGTTGTTGGCGCTCTTCGCAGTTCTTGTTTTGGTTTCCCCTGGCGGTGTTGCAATCATGAGCGTTGAGAGTTTCCTCCCTGAAGACACTCCTGAACTCAAAGAAATTGAGGACCTTGAATCACGTTACATCTTGGCATCTAGTACCACCTTGTACGTGACTATTGACGTGGAAGGAGACGATACAGACAAGTCACAGCAAGTTTTGGAATTTCAGAAAAGAGTATCACTCCACCCATCAGTTATCTCGTTGGATACGGGGATGGTTCGTCAACCACTGGTGACGGGAATCCCTCTAGGCCTGAACTCTTCATTCGATACAATCGATATGATGTTCGATGAAGCAATCATTTCGAATGATATCACTGACCAGAGGTTGATGCGCGATGGAGAGACGAAAGGAGTCGCCATCCAAATCCAAATTGATAGTCGAGATTCAGATGCAGCACTCGCGTTTGGGGAGGACGTCAGATATCTCATGGGTTCGTTGAACTTGACTGGTGAAGTAGGAGGTGATCTGTTTATTGGAGCAGAAGTTGCAAAGACATTCGAGGAGTCTAGAATCGTTCAGATTCTTCTTGCTGGAGTCATGGTATTGATTGTATCATCCATGGTGTTGAAATCATTCCCGAAGGGGTTGAGAATTGCGATTGGTGCTGTTGCTGTTGGTGCAGCTGTGGATGCCATGGCCGGATACATGACTGGAAGAGGAATGGAAACTGCTCCTGCGGTTCTCCTTGGTATGGGATTTGCAGCTGACTATCTCTCACACGCAAGTGCAGATCACCCTCCAACGAGAAGAGACAACTCAGCCCGTTGGTTAGCAGGAATGACCTCACTCTCTGTGTTTGTTCTCGTCAGTTTCGCAGCCTTCCCACCTGCACGAAACATGGGGCAATTGCTCACAGCAAGTATTCTACTTTCCGTAATTCTCGCAACCACACTATCTTTCCAAAATGCTCCTTCAGTGGTTAGTAAAGGCCCTGGTGCACGCCCCCCAGGTCCAACAAACGAAGAATGACTAAGTGGCTATCCTCTAAGTCAAACCTGAAATCAACGGGTTGAATACCTATTTCAAAGAGTATGTAATGGCGTCATTGTTAACGTGTCACTACAGAGCGAATTTGCTGAGTTTCTCACTGAACTTTGGGCCGATGTTGAAGAACCTACTGAGGAGAAGATTGAAAGTTTGTTTTATGCCTACAATCTGATGGCAGAAGTCAACGGAAAGCCCCCACTAGATTTTGTTGCTGAGATGTATGACAATATCACCGGTGATGAAGTAAGTGCAGTTCATTCACATTCGAATGACATGATGTGGCCTAGGATTGTCGATTCAGGTGCATGGATATGTCACAATATGGACGGGGGGGAACGTGTGCTTGATTTGGGCTGTGGCACAGGCCACCAAACCCTATGGTGGGCGACACAGTTCCCCAACTCAGAATTCACTGGATTAGATATCTCCGAGAAATCAATAGAAGTGGCGAAAAGATGGCGAAATAAATATCAGAGGTTATTAGAAAATCAAGAAATTGAAAATGTGAAGTTTCTAGCAGGAAACGTACTTGATCAACACGAAGAATTAGTAGGCGATAAATTCGATGTAATTACAAATTGCTATGCTTTGGAGACTATTCCTGATCTGCAATCTCAAAACTGGAAAATCCCTGAATGGATTATCGATTCTTTGAGTTCTGATGGGAAAATAATTGCTTGCTTAACCGTCCCTGACTGGCAAAGATTAGCAACTATTATTTTCACTTGGAGAGAACAAGGTTTTCGCCTGAATTCATTGAATTTATACCCTCTTCAAAATGGTTCATCTCACCCATATTTGGTGATGGGTAGGCAGGGAATCGACATGGACTTAGATGTGATAGATTTCATGAGTGAACGAGCATCAATCGTTCATAATTTTGCGTGGAAAATACACAATCCTTTCTTTGACAATCCAATGGCATGGGGGGAATACGATGACGAAAGTCTCGAGGGTATCATGAACCATCCTTTGCGATTAGAAACTTGGACCAGTGAAGCACCAGAATTCTCTGCTCTATTCCCATCTTCTGATACAAGTAAGCCGGTGTTTGAATTCACCCATCCAACATGGGAACTAGGTGGGAATAAAATTACTTTGATTTTGGATTGGGTACAATGGGATGTTGATTATCCCCCAAGCCCCCGAATTTGTTTCAAGAACATCAAAGAAATGGGTTCGGATGGAATGGAATTTTGGAGAACAATTACGGAGGAAATCTCTGATAGACTTCCGAATCAAAATACCGCTCCATTGGGTTATTGCCGCGAGTATATTCTAGCGCTTAATAATCACTTCAGCGAGTGAGTTACTGAAGATTCCTCGCACCACTCGCATCACTTGAATTCTACTAATTTGTCATTGTAGTGCGCGAAGTCCTTACTTCCTTCAATAAATTCGAATGCGATATTATCAGAGAAATCAAGCACACCGTTTTCGGGCATAGCATATCGCTTCCCCTTGCCGAGTTTGGACGTTTCGTACGGCTGCGAGTGGTATTGCAAATCGTCTCGATATGCTGCAGAGGCATCTTTGTCCCTAGCATCTCTTTTGCCAACAAGCTTGTCGTCATAGTATACGTCGTGTTGGGCATCTAGAAGTTTCTTGAGTTGTTTGTCAGTTACGAGCAGTTTCATATGCAATTTTGAACTCTCATCTACTTGCTTATCTTCCATCCAAGATACGAAGAGGCGTTTCTGCGAAGTAATATCCCCAGGGCCACCCAAATGGATGGTTCCCGAAGGATCAATGGTGAATGCAGCATCACCTTTTGCGCCAGAAATGTGCTTCACTTCCGAAGACTTCTCATCGGGTTCAACAAGATCGTCGCCTCGTGCCATTGACCGGTCTCCTCTAAGACCAGAGAACAACGCGGCCAGTTGTTCCCCATCTTTGCCAGCCAGTATACTTCGAGCAGTATTTGTCAGGTCCGTCCATTTCCTCGAAGCACGGTAATACTTGGCCATTCTTTTACAGTGGTCAAGTAAAACTGCCTCGCGATGCTTGGGGTTTTCGTAATCGAATTCTGACTGTTCAATAACAATTGGGAGGTGATGTCGGAGAGGGAACCGGATGTCTGGATCAACTTCACACAGCATTTTCTCAATATGGGGTTCAGAAAGCAACTCCCCATCGGTTTGCTCCTCATTCAATGCTGAATAAACAACCTCAAGTTTTCCGGGTTTAGTCTCGACCAAATACAATAGGATTCGTGCCCCCATATCCTTGAGGCTCTTGTCACCTGTATACAATTCTGTACGCGTATTATCACTAAACAAATATGGCTGCCATTGGTATTTTTCGCCTTCCGGTCTATCTTGGAGTTCGACTAGTTGACGTGCTCTTGCAGAATCCAATTTCAGATGACAGAAGGCTATCGCAGGCCGCCCTGCTGCATCCATGTGTCGTGATACAAAATTGATTCCAGATTCTGTCATTGCGCGATAATCAGCGTTATTCTTGTCTCCTAGATTGAAATGTGGACGCTCCATACAGATTCTGAACCATTGAGCATCGTCCTTTTCCACAGTCTTTCGCCCATATCTGGCAGTGTCCTGTCCGAGTTGAATGTAAAGACCATCATCGGGGCGAATATTCACTCCATGCTTCTCCAAGCGTTCGAAACGTTGGGCTTTATTGCCACCTACCGGAAGACCATTTTCTCGACACTTTTCTTTTAGATAGTTGCTAGTTAACCACCAATCTTCTTCTTCTTCATTCTTGAATGAGTTTGTTTTTGTATCCCAGCCCATGAACTCACCGTCCATGATTTTGAAGACTATTCGTTGTAACCCATTCGATCTCTTGCCGGAAGTAATACCCAGATCGTTGGGGATGTGACACAATTCGTCATTGATCTCTTCTAGCGGTTGAATGCTTGATGCGTTCTTTGAAAATTGGTTTGTAATACGCCATTCCACCCCATTCAATTGATTGAGGAATCGCGGATCTGTCTTGCTTTCATCGATTTTGAGCCATTGGCGCTTTTCAATCGATATCAACCAACCTGCAACCACCAAATCAATTTGGTTGAAAGTTCGAGAAGCGTCCTTGACTTCCTCATTGTTCGACAAATCGTTTACGGTCGATTTGTTTTTGCCGGATTGTCCTTTTCGGCCACGACCCTTTGAGGCACGAAGAAGTGATACTGATGTCTCTGAAGCTCCACCGGGAATCTTAGGACCAATGAGTGTATAGTTCGATATTTGCGATAGATGGTATTGGTAGTCCAGTCGCACCTGCTCAAATTTCACCACTTCTTTCTCAAGGTCCACCAACAACATACGAAAATGCTCGGGATGAAGATCGTGAGTGGATAGGGCGTCTAAAGCAGCCTCTGCGGCAACATCATCTCCATCTGCTAGGGCATTGAAGTATTTTTGGCACAAGTCGAACTTTTCC
Organism: Candidatus Thalassarchaeaceae archaeon; assembly: GCA_030747885.1. Classification (GTDB taxonomy): domain Archaea; phylum Thermoplasmatota; class Poseidoniia; order Poseidoniales; family Thalassarchaeaceae; genus MGIIb-N2. The sequence continues at coordinate 4,972 of JASLJW010000009.1, read as the reverse complement.
TGTGTGTCAACCGTCATGTCTGCCCCTCCGTATCCTCATTATTCTTCGTAATCATAAATGGTTCCATCAGACGTCAGCAGTCATAAGGTCGATTATTAAGTTACTGAACCCATGTCGATGTAATTAAAGACCGAGAAACTCAAGTTCAATGAGGGAGATTCATGGCCGTTGCAATGGTACCTTTGGGTGAGTTCTGCACCATCAACAAAGGGCTATCATACAAGGGCGAATACATCGATGAAAAAGGTCCGGCTCTTCTCGGCATGGGCACTATCACTGAAGGTGGTGGCTTCCGAAGTGAGAAAGTCAGGACATATGGGGGACCATACAAAACTCGGCAATTGGTGAATCCAGGGGACGTCTATCTGGCCTTGACCAACATGGCCGAAATAACTCGCAAATTTCTTGGTAGCGCTGTCAAGATTCCCTATGACTTCCCGACACAGGGTATTATCACACATCACGTAGCCAAGGTCACATGGAAAACAGATGACATCCTGATGCGTGATTACTTGTATTGGCTGATGAGGACCGACGGTTTCCTTCAGCATTGCGCTGATTTTAGCACAGGAACAACTGTCCATACAGTATCATCTGTAGATGTGGAGAGATTTGAAGTTCCAGAATCATTGAACGAGAATCAGATTATCATGACTAGAGAACTCAACTTGATTGCAGCTCAAGAACGAGTATTGAATGACGAACGGCTCGAGGATGAAGAAATGGTAAGGATCATCTTTTGCTCATGGTTCATGAATTTCGATGTAGTGAAAGCCAAGGAATCAGGGATTCACTTTCAACTTCCAGAATCGACATTAAGGCTGTTTCCTAATTCATTTCAAGACTCTGAAATAGGCCCAATCCCAACCGGGTGGTCGGTAGGAACAGTCCACGATCTTGGCCGTCAAAGAAGAGAAATTCGCAAGCCTGACTCTTTCACCGATGAAGACCATTACGTTGGTTTGAAGCATTTTACTAGGGGTTCATTGGTCTTGACCGATTGGGGGGACACCATCGGAATCGTTAGCAATAAATTTCAATTCACTACCGGGGACATCTTGTTCGGAAAATTGCGCCCATATCTTCACAAAGTTGCACCTTCTCCAGTTGATGGAGTTTGTTCTACTGATATTCTGGTACTTCAACCGACACAGATGATTGATCATGCATTTTTTCTTTCGATTGTATCAAGCACTCACTTCATCGACTTTGTGAGTGGATTGTGTGAAGGAGTGGGCCTTCCAAGAACGAAATGGGAACATTTCAAATTCTACGAATTTGCTTTACCTCCGCCTGAATTGCGAGCTAGATATTCGGCAACCGTACAACCCATACTCGATAGAATCAATATTTCAATTCATCAATCCAAAGAATTGGAGCGCCGAAGACAAATTCTACTTGGGCGCTTGCAAACAGGAATGTTGGATTGAACACAATATCAGTATTCAAATCCCAATTCCTGTATATTCTTCCGAATCTCTTTGTCAAGTCGTTTGGATTCTTTCAACAACTTCCGCTTCCGCTCTAAGTGACCATTCATTTTCTCTTGAAAGGGCACCCCATCATCGTCATAGGGAGGGGCTCCCACATATCGACCAGGTACGAGAATGTAACCATGTTCTTTGATGTCCACGGTAGTGGCAGACTTGCAGAAACCTCTCTCGTCTTCATAACTCTCGAAGTTTTTCTTGCTGCGCCAGTTGTTGTATGTCCTCCCAACCCGATCAAGTTCATCTTCGACAAACTCTCTCTGGGTTCGTGAAACCATTTCCCCGGGAATTTTTCGACAATCGATGAACAATGTTTCTCCACTACGATTACGGTGTTGCCTACGGGTCTTGTCTTTCGTTAGAATCCAAATACAAGCAGAAATACCTGCGTTTGTGAACATTTTGTCAGGAAGTAAAACCACACAATCCAGGAAGTCTCCCTCGACAATTGCTTCTCTAACTATCTTGTCTTCAGCCTTGGCACTTGACAGGCTTCCATTCGTCATCACGATTGCCGCAATGCCCTTAGAATCGAGATGGTCGAGGTAATGTTGTATCCATGCAAAGTTAGCGTTAGAATCAGTGACGTATCTTTTGTCATCGATTAGCATCCAGCGCTCGTCTTGTTCAATGGGGGGAACTTCTTCCTCCATCCAATGTTTAAGATTGAAGGGGGGGTTGGTCATAGCGTAACGAAATTTCATCCCCCGATGTTGAGGTTTCAGTAGCGTATCTTCATTGTGGGGACCGAGGTCGAATTTTCCTCCGATTCGGTATTCTAAATTCAAAACTGCACACGCCCAAGTAAAAGAATTCGCTTCCTGCCCATATATCTTGAAATCCACTGATTTACGAAGTCTTTCTACCAATTTAGGAGACTGGAAAAACATCCCCCCTGAACCGCAGCAACCATCATAGATATCTCCGTCGAAAGGTTCGATCATCTTGACGATTAGTTTGACAACTGTTCGGGGTGTGTAAAATTCTCCTCCGCGCTTCTCCTTTTCAGCGAATTTGCCAATAAAGAACTCATAGACATAGCCTAGGAGATCTTCAGATCTACCAGATCCCTCTGCATAGAAGTCGGGCAATCCCCCATTCGCAGTTGGCCGATTGAATAGTTCCACGACACCCGCCAAGACGCGGTTGGAAAGCGGGTCTAGATTGTGGTACCCTCTAGCAAAGAACTTGTACGCCTGTTGAACTGCCGGATCTTTTTTTCCAGCGAGTTTTGTGAGCGCACCTGCGATGAAGTTTCCCAGATTATCGTCATCAGAACCTGATGTATCATCCTCAGATGCAGTCCAAGTAGTGATATCGTCCCAGTGGGCCTTGTTTGGGACCCAGTATCGTCCCCCTTCGCTGAAATCTTTTTTATCTTCAGCAGAAATACTCGACAAATTCTTGTGATAATCAAATGAATCTGAGATGTATTTCACCCAAATCAATGGTATAATCAAAACCCTGTACAGAGATGCATCCATTTTTCCACGCATTTTGTCAGCAGATTTCCATAATGAGGGTCCAAAACTGAAGTTCTCAGAACCCCGTTTCTTGCCCGCCATGTTCCAACCGGAGTAACATGGCTTATGAAGAAATGGCCACAATAGGTTGGTCGATGTAATATGGGCAAGAGATTGCAGGAACATACAGAGGGGAATACAAATATCCCTGCGTCAACGGCTCACGACACGCGAAGCAGATCTTAACCTCTGATTCACAAAATAGGTAATGAGTACTTAGGGGGAGGTTTAGCTATTCCAAGATCGAGAGGAAATTCTCTAATCTGCTTTGGTAAAACCACTGGATTCATCTCTTTACCAATCAATGCGACTCGACTCTCCCTTCGATCAGATAGGACTTCTCGCCCAACTAGTGGTGCTAATTTTTCTGAAAATTCCATGATTTCAGGATGACTAGGCATATTTTCAATCGACAAATTGTTTCTGCTTTTTCCAACATAGACGTACCCCTTTGCTTCAATGAACATTGGGTCAGCAATGTTGTCCAACCGTGCATAATCTTCTACATGGCCAAGTGATTCATGTTTGATTAGAGTATGACGACACACAGTTCGAGTATCTAGGGAAGGCAATAGTTCGAGAGTTTGTTCCAACTTTTCCCAAGCGTTATTATCGAATTTTGGTTTGCAAATTCGGTTGAAAATTTCCTTGTTTGGAGCATCAACACTGATGTAAAGTTGTGTTGGCAATGGGTCTAGATTTTCAATCACCTTTGGAAGGCTTCCATTTGTTACTAGGAAAGTAGACACTCCATGTTGGTGACAGATTTCTAGGAATTCTCCAAGTCGAGAGTAGAGAGTAGGTTCTCCATTGAGACTAATTGCAACATGCTTCGGATTTTGAGCTTCTTGCCATTTTTCTAAAGTGACACTCGGATGTCCTTTGAATCCAGTTAGCAATCTACGATGCGCTCTTACTGATTCATAGAACAACATTTCTGGATCAGAATCTACCTTGTTTAATGTATCAGAATGTGGTTCTCTCCAACAGTATGTACAAGCTAGATTGCATGTGTCTACATTGGGTGCCATTTGCATACAACCGCTGCTCTCAATTCCGTAGAATGTACCCTTATAGCAGGCTCGATCGTTCTTTAGATTCTCTTTGGTCCAATGGCAGACCTTGACGCCTCCATGTTCACCTACAAGGTGGTAAGATTGCTTTTGCAACTTTGCAGCGATGATTGGCTCAATCTTGGTCACTGGACTCTGCATTGCGATGCCTCCTGGACCTCGGGTCCCGCAGCGGGGTCGGGTCAGGCAAGTACTTGGTTTCCGACTTCATGCTTGAACGCATCGACTATTGGGAACGATTTCATACCAAGGACTTCACAGCACAAACATGGCCAGACTCGTTATCGGTGGAGGGTGCTTTTGGTGCATTGAAGCTGCACTAAAGGGGCTGCGTGGTGTTCGTTCGTTGACTTCAGGTTATGCGGGGGGGCATGTTGAAAATCCAACATATGAACAGATTTGTGGAAAGAAGACAGGCCATGCGGAAATTGTTGATGTTGATTATGATGAAGAAATTATCAGTCATGGGACTTTACTTCGAGTCTTCTTTACGGCTCATGATCCGACTCAATTGAATCGGCAAGGAAATGATGTAGGTCCACAATATCGTAGTATTGTATTTGTGGATGGAGAGAATGAAATGAATTCTCTGAATGAGGTTTTTTCAGAGGTTGGAGATTGGTTTAGTGACCCTATTGTCACAGAAATAGCACATTTGTCTGAACACATCGTTTACTCCGCAGAAGGTTATCATCAGGATTACTTTGCAAACAATCCTCAGAATCCGTACTGTTCGTTTGTTGTCGCACCAAAGGTGGTCAAGGTTCGAAAGAAATTTGCTGAATTATATTCGTGATTATTAATCATAAATTGGAACGCCCTCACAGCACGCTTCGACCACTCGATGACATTTTGGACATTCCATGTGTTGTTTCCGTGGAATTGC
>JASLJW010000008.1 GCA_030747885.1 Candidatus Thalassarchaeaceae archaeon | reverse complement strand
TAATTAGATTCGGATAAGTTGCAAGGGGTTATCCGATTACCCATGCGAATACAATTGTTGTTTGAATGGGCTTTGCGTGGGGCATTCTAGTCGCTACCCTTCCAAATACATATGTTCGCAAGGGGTTTGAATGGGTTTATTCCTTTGATGAATAATGAACTCAAATTTTTTAAATCATTGCTTTAAGTTTAGAATCAATGTCTAAAAGACCTCTTTTTACAATTCTAGGCGCAGTAGTTGTGGGGATAATCGCAATTTTCACCTTTTCAATAGCCTCGATTCAATCATATAATATGAATCCTGAAGAAGTTGGAATCTTCCAAGGGACCTCTGGCGAAGTGAATGTAGAGATGTATGGTAGTTACTCTGTTTTCGTCGACGATAGATTTGGATGTGATGAAACTGAGATATCAGTGAATGATGGAGAATATGAGTATTTTATCGCAGATTGTGATAGTTTAATGGATCAAGCTAACTGGCGTGCAGTTGGAGTTTTTAGTTCAGATTTTGATGGAACGATGAATATCAATTCCAATCATGAGATTGTTATAATTGACGATATATCATATCTAGGAGGAGGAGGCGGTATGGTTTTATTATCGGGAGTATTTTGTTGTCTCAGCATCTTAATATTCGTAGTTGGGATAATTTTCTTGATTAATGATAAACCAGAAAATAATCAGGCCCAATATGCATTTATTGCTCCTCAATCATCCACAGGTGTCCAAGTGGCCCCATTTCAACAGCAGTCACAATACCAACAACAACCACAATACCAACAACAACCACAATACCAACAGCAACCACAATACCAACAGCAACCACAATACCAACAGCAACAAAATACCTTGCAGAACGATGGAGAAAATGTCAAGTGGCCATAAAAACCGTGATTAGGATAATCACATTGAGGGAAAGGAACATCACTACGAATCAATCAATTCGGATAGGTCGTAAGGAGTCATCCGAATACCCATGCGAACAGAGATCTTGTTCGGAACGGCTTTGCGTGGGACGTTCGTATCGCTACGCTACGCATCCTGAAATTTTGACAGATCTATGAAATTTCCAATTCTATTTTCAACATCATTTCGAATAGCATCTAATCCCCTTTGAGAATCGGCTTCAGCCCTCATTACAAGAATAGGTTCCGTGTTGGAAGGCCTACATAGAAACCAACCCGATTCTACACCTAGATGAGAGTCGTACCTAACTCGCACACCATCTGCAAGATTACATTCTAAATCAGAAAATGAAGATTTTACGGCAGACATTGTATCTTCTCGTTCTCCAGACAAAGGAACTTTTGCTTCACCTGTTGAAGGATAATTTGGAATATTATCAAAGAGACTTGAGAAAGGCTCCCCATTCGGACATCTTCTTGCTACAATTTCCATTAGTCTACCCACTGCGTAGAGGGAATCATCAAATCCATTCCAACGATCGTGGAAAAAGAAATGTCCACTCATTTCTCCAGCCATTGGACATTCAGGCATTTCACGTAATGCTTGTTTGAGGAATGAATGACCGGTACGCATCATGTGAGGAATTCCACCATTTGCTCGAATGGTTTGTTCAAGAGCCATACTGCATTTCACATCGTGAATTACAGTTCTAGCTTCTTCCGAAGCATCAATCGGTATTTCTTTTAGAATATCTTCTGCAAAGACTGCTAACAATCGATCTGGGTGAATAAATTGTCCTTTTTCATCAACAACTCCTACCCTATCTCCATCCCCATCAATTCCTATTCCAAATTCTGCCCCTGTTCGTACAACCTCTTCACCTAAATCTACCATATTTTTTGGTCTCGTCGGGTCTGGAGCATGATTTGGAAATGAATTATCCCATTCACAATAGAGTGCAGTTCCATGGCCATTTAGACGTTCACGGACATTTTTGAGAAAAGGTCCTGGTACAGCATTGGCTGCATCAATCACCACATGAACAGATCTTCGGATCGTACCTGTAGCATCGATGACTGCATCGATATGTGTGTTTGTGAAGGAATCAAGAATCAAATGTTCTCCTAGAGAATTTGGAGTCAAGAATTCCCCTGTTTCGAAAGTAATTCTAAGATTTTGTATTTCTTCTCCGGCCATTGCAGAAGTGCCTCTGCACATTTTGAATCCATTATATTCTGGAGGATTATGACTCGCAGTAATCATTACCCCTCCATCAACATCTAAGACTGAAGTAGCATGGTAAAGTGCACCAGTGGTACAAATTCCAATATCGTGTACATCTACTCCACTTTGAATCAGGCCTGAAACAAATGCTGAATGTAGTGAAGGTGAAGATTCTCGAATATCTCTACCTACGGCTATGGACGATGCGTCTAGGAATTTTGCGATTGATCTCCCAAGTCGATCAGCAAACGCTTCATCAAGTTCATTGTTAGCGATTCCTCTGATGTCGTATGCCTTGAAGCAGTGCAAAGCCCACTCCGCCATGATTCACCCTCTCCCCTCATCTTTCTATCACTTGTGGCCAAAAATCCTTGAAAGAATCCAGAGAACAATAATTGAGGAGATTCCACCAATGATTGCACCAATTGAATCGAACATGAAAAATCCTGTTCCGATGAATACGATTGGAATTGAAATCATCCAAGGTAGAATATCACGCCAAGTCAGAATCCCAGTTGGATTTTCATTATAGGGGCTTCCAGGCATTTCATCACTCTGGAGAAATAGCTTGAATGACGATTTCAACCTTAGCACCTTTCGGAAGATTAGCTGCTTCAAATGCAGCACGTGCAGGTGGAATTTCTACACCTTCCAACCATTTTCCATATATTTCATTCATTTCGCTGAAGTCATCAATACAATCTAACAAAACTTGAGCAAAACAAACATCGTGTTTGGAAGCTCCTGCAGATGCTAACAATGCATCGATTTTTTGTAGACTTCCAGAAGTTTGTTCCGCTGTTGTGTCTCCAGATTCTGGAGCAATTTGTCCAGCTAACCAAATGAATCCATTTGCTTTCACTCCTGGGCTATATGGTCCAAACACACTTCCTCCAGTATCGATCCTCTCCTTCGTCATGTTCATTCCACAGTATAGCCGTCACAAGAGCGTTCGCTTCATGCGATAAGTCTCGTTCGGTCAAATATGGAGGGTGCAATTCCAACTTGTTGGGTGATTGACCATCCTGCTCATTTCCAACTTTTCAGCTCATTCATTAGAGGGGGTCATCCAGATGATATTCTTGTTTTAACATCTAGAACAGAGGTACAGATAATGTTTCGAACAAGGGATGGAAGAATACCTCACCGTCCACATTTGTGGGTGGAACGGCCTGTGGGGCCAGATATTGGTAGGTTTGAAAGATTTAGAATTGCTAGAAGACGAATAAAAATAGTGAGAAAATATCTTCATTCAAATTCTCAGATACAGAGAATTGTGGTGAAGGGAGCATCCCTTGAGTTGATTGCAGCAAAGAGAGCCGGAATTTCTGAAAGAATTTACATTAGTGATACTGAAGTAAATCACATAGCACATAGAATTGCAAAAAGATATGCAACAGAAATCCTTCTCCCGAAATCTTGGAAAAAAGAAATTTCTGATAGTATTGCTTCAGATTCTCGAGTTCGTAGGTATTCTGGGATTTTACCAGAGGTGTATGTTGATATCCCAGCAGGAAAATCAGTTAGGAAACAAGCAATTTCACAAATTCGCGAAGGAATTCAATCTACTAGTGAAACAATTTCAGATGCTCCTGTAATTTTCCATCGCTTAATTCATGGTGGGGGAATTCATGACGATTCTGAGTTGATAAATTATGATTATTGGATTAAGGATTTACCAGTTCATTTCGTTCATACTAAGGAGTCTGCACTTGAATCAACAGATGCTGCTTGGGAAATACCTACTCAAATTGCAATGTTTGATGGTGTATTGACTGGCTCTACAACGCTGGCATCCGAGGCTGTGATACAAGGCATTCCGACATTATTGATTTCAAGAGCAGAACGAGGCTTCCTCGATGATATTGAGCATAGGTTTCCACGTACGTTGTTTCGGTGGAAATCATTAGATAGAGATGGAATTGATGAGATTTTCAACTTATGGATTCAATCTATCTTAGAGCAAGAATCGAGGATCCAATCTATTCATAATAATCGTTCAGAATTAGAAGAACTGATTGGCCCAATTGCTTAATCCATTTAGATTGGAAGAATTTCTAATCTTGCGAGTTTGAATAAGTCCCCACCTTGTTCCATCGGATCGTGGCTTGCTACGAGTAGTGTATCTCCTACAACTTCGATAGTGAGCATTCTATGTGGCGCACTAGTCTCAATATTATGTCGAATCCAAGTTGAATTTTCACGTTCCATCACTACAATCTGAGTGCGTGTTGTATCAACGGGGAATTGCCCATCCATCTGCAAACAAATCACAATTAAATCTAGATCGCCATCTCCGTCGACATCGGAAAATGCTGTGTCGTAAGCACCCCAATTACGAGTGATTTCGTGATGTGTGAATTTTCCTAAACCATCGTTTTCCAACCAAGCTACTCCATGCAGTTGATTTGGATTGATTTCTGCTGGGGTATCAAAATCCATTGTGTCCCCATTGGTGAAAATGATGTCCTCATCTCCATCATTATCCAAGTCTGTAAGGCGAAGTCCACTCATTCCAAAGTATGTCAGATTGGAATAGTGCAATGATTCAGATGTGAAGTTTCCAGCCCCATCATTTCGATACAACATGATTTCTTCGACGTTCTGAGATAAGATTGCAACGATGTCTAAATCATTGTCATTATCCACATCTACAGGCATGGCATGGATGCCACCTGGCCTAGGATCTATTACGTGCTGTTCCCAACCGCCATCATTGTTTTCAATCCAAGAAATTGATCCTTCATCGTGACCGAACTCACATAGGGTGAGGTCGATGTCACCATCACCATCAAAATCTCCTGGTTCAGCACAAACAGTACGACCAATCCCTTCTATTACAGTAGTAGAGACTTGTAAATTATTGTCATAGAGGACAACACGTCCTTGTTTATCGTTTGATGGGAAAAGAATTCCAATGTCGGAAATAATCCAAACACTGCTGTTGTTTTCTCCGACATTACCATAGGACACACGAACTGGGGTGAATGTCTCGTTACCACTCAAATTGTATGATTCGAATGTGCACTGATTCTCTTTGACCAAATCACATGTAGTCAAAGATGCGATTCCGAATGTCCCTTCCAAGGGTTCAGTAAACGCCACTACTTGTTCTGAATCAGTTTCAATTAAACGAATATTTGCAACAACTGGGTGGTCGCCACTCTCTGGAATAATTGATGTGATTGTCGCAGTCCATTCAGATTCTTCTTTTTGCTCTTCAATTGGTTCTGAAGACAAACACCCTGCCAATAATAGGCAGACACAAAAGGTTGCGAAAAAGGAAGGAAGTGTTTTCAATTCCTTTCGCATGAATAGACGAATGGCATTAGACTCTTATCATTGGCTACCAAAATGATGTGTTTAGTTGCATTATGTCTGAAACAGCGAATCTCGAAGAACATCTACATGGTCACCTGCCATTCCTTCTTCGATAGCTCTCTTCACTTCAATCCATTCTGCATGTTCAGCATCATCACCAGCACAAGGTATTGAATCGCCCTCAACGTGAACTCGGTAGAAAATTGAAACGATATGTTTGCGAGGATCGCGTCCAGGGTCCCCTCGAACAGATAGAATCTCAGGATTGGTTCCGATGACTCCAGTTTCCTCTTTCAATTCCCTTAGAACTGCATCCAATGGATTCTCACCAAGTTCTACGAAACCTCCTGGAAATGCCCAGGATCCTTTCCATGGATTATTTCCTCTTCGAATCAATAGTACTTCGTTTCCGTTTTCCCTTGTTACTACAGCGTCAACAGCCAAAGATGGTTTTGGCCATGGGTCATTTCCACAACTAGAGCATAGTTCTTCCATGGTTATTCTCCAAATCGTCTGCGTCTATTTTGATAAGATTCAATCGCATTGAAGAAATCACTTTTTGAAAATGAAGGCCAGAAAACATCGGTGAAGTAGAGTTCAGAATAGGCAGCCTGCCATAGCAGGAAGTTGGAGATTCTTTCTTCTCCAGAAGTGCGAATAATCAAATCAGGATCTGGTAATCCACCAGTGTAGAGTCGTTTAGAAATCATCTTTTCATCTATTTCATCAATTGAAACCTCTCCCGATGCATGATCTTCTGCTATACTGCGAACAGCAACTAGAATCTCTTCTCTAGAACCATATGCAAGACAGATTGTGAAAACACATCCGTCGTGATTCGCCGTTGCTTTCTCTGCGTTTTCGATTGCTTCGATAACATTTTTTGGTAACAATTCTTTGTGACCCGCGATTTGTACCTTTACACGATTAGCAAAAATTCGTTCATTCTTGAGAAGATCTTCTAGTCCCTCAACATAGAGATCAAAAAGAACTTCAAGTTCATCTTCAGTTCGATTGATTACATTCTCTGTACTTAATGCGTAGACTGTCAGATATGGGATATCCAATTCTAGAACCCAATCCATCACTTCTTCCAATTTCTGTTTACCATATCTGTGACCAATTGAACTATCCAATCCTTCGTTTTCTGCGAATCTCCTGTTTCCATCCATGATGATGGAAACATGTTGAGGAATTTCAGCATGAACAATACGATCTCGAAGACGATTTGCACGAACTCGATCAGTTCTAGATACAAAACTCCATGCGAATTTTGAATTGGCTACCCACCTTGCAGGAGCACGAATTAACCTGAATTTTAGTAGCCATTTTGCTGAAGCATCAATGCCCCGACCTAACCAACCCATGTGCTCCCCTACCTTCTTGGATGAGTTCCTTGTCTTTGATTCCTCTCAGAGAATGGATTTCATTCGAATAAGATATCTGGATCTCGATGAAGGCCTGAAAGAACCCCTCTACTAGGATTTACAACGATAATTTCCCCTGCATCTGGCCATACTTCCAAATCTGCTTTAGAATTGCCACAGTATGCAAATTTACCTTTCCCATATCGTTGTACTAGAGCCTTAGCTTTGTGTTTTCCGCCTAGATTCAATGTCCCCTCAGAACCCATTACATCGTCGAATAGTCCGACATGTTCTGCGATTGGTAAAGCCTGAACAATATGAGATGCAGTAGCGAGAATAATTTCTCTTCCACTTTCTTTTTCGTTTTCCAACCAAGTCATGAATGCTTCATGATAGACGAGTTCATCTGGTTTTACCGAAACAAGATTTGCGACCCTCTTCTTCCAATATGGCCGTCCTTTTGTTAATTCAAAGAAAGGAATCAGGAAAATATACCAAGGTCTTCTGAAAATTATTCTTTTTGCACTAATTTTCGTCATATCTGAGAGAATTACGGTTCCATCAAGGTCAACAGCTAATGGTAGCGCCCCCCCCATATTCTTGCAATGGATGCATCATAATGTTCAATCATTGCGGAGATTGAGTTCTCAACCGGTTGACTCAAGCCATTTATTCTATTCGCGAGGCCATGGGCACCCCCGATGTGCTTGATGAACCATGGTTTCCGCATGGAGCCGTCACAACATCCATCAAAGCATCTAATGCCCCCCACCCAATTGGTTTTCGTTCATTCGATGTACCGATTCCTTGGGATACATTGACCATGTATTGGCCAATTAACGACCTTCCATCTTTGGAAGGTCTTCAATCATGGATAGACATGGATGGGAAATGGGGGGAACTAGATTCGATAAGCAATGCAAAGACATTGGAATGGTCTAATGGTCCACTTGGACCAGTTGGTTTGATTGATAGTGGTAAACAAGGAATTTGGAGACTAGAATTTCTTCCATTTGATGATGATGGACATGGTAGTAGACTTGCTAATCATCTCGATGAAAATCCGTATGTTGCTCAAGGCGGAATTCAATTTCAGGGACGAGATATTCTTCTTCTATGGAGAGATTTGAGTCCTTGGCCAAATGCTGATCAAGTACTTTCCAATCTTCTAATTTCAGATAGATTGGGAGATGCTCGCTTGTTGGTAGAATCATGTGGAAGGATTCTCGGTGATTTTCATTCCTCTGTTTTAGAAACGGCAAATCCAATTCGCTATGCTAAGCCATGGAATGATCGCTTGAAAAATCTAGAAGAGAGATCTTCAGCATCTACACTTTGGAGAGCACCTCATGGTAAGGAAACAGTAGGTTGTCTAACTCATCGAAATTTTAGTTTGAACAACATCGTTGTGTTGAATGATGCCTCGGGTGAACCAGATTTTAACGAAGTCCATCTACTTCATCCTGCATCTGGAGTACACGGATCTCTTCTTCCATTGCTTGTTCGAGCACCGGGATTAAGGGACCTAGCATCTGGATATAGGTCAATAGAACAG
>JASLJW010000007.1 GCA_030747885.1 Candidatus Thalassarchaeaceae archaeon | reverse complement strand
AGCGAATTGTTGAGTTGGAGTCAAGTTCAAATCACTACCTGATAAGGCAACTTGAATCATCAAATCGCCATCCTCAACACCGCTCGAAACAGTTCCATTGATCCAAACCAATGCTCCTGATTGAGAATCGCCTTCCTCAGGTGTCAATATATCCACAACCGGTGGGGCGTCGCCGAAATCCTCAGGAACAATCTGGAAGAACAGTCGATACTTCTCAGAGTCCTTGTTTGCTCTATCCTGAACAGTTAAATCCATTCTGATTGGAGTGCCTGCAGTATTCCCTGTAGGGTCTGCTGTAACGTTCTTGAACGCATACGTGAAATCAGAAGTTGGTCGAACATACTCATGGTATGGACTTCCAGATGGGAGTTGATCATAACGGCGATCGGAGTATATTCTCCACTCATAGGAAATAATTCCATTCGTTCCATCTGTAGAATCGTTATCTGAACTCAGGGATGCATCGAAGTAAACTCGTCTCTCGCATGGATCATTACTCTTGCCTGGGCATGTAATTCTGTAGAACATCCACTGAACTCCATTTACTTCATAATCATCTAACGGAGTGATATAATCAGCAGTATCTAGACGATCTATTACTGAAGCATGAGCCACAGGTCGCTCTGAATCTGCTTGTACATCATTCGTGACCAATTCGATATTGGCCTTACGTACATGACCTTCAGCATCATGCAAGAATAGTGTTACAATCCAACTAGCATCAGTCTTACAATTTGTAGCTGAGGAAGTATCCAATACACAGAAAGTCGCTGTATGTGTATCATCTGGAGTATGATCCATGGCGCCAGCAGGCAAGGTCTGTTGGTCGTTGCCCCACTTTGTAACATCAAATGAATCACCAGATTTTATCTCCCAATTGGCATCAAGGCCACTCAAAGTAGATTCAAAGGAGAAAGTCAGCTGTGCATTACTCTTCAGATACAGTTTGCTGTAATCCCATGATTGGATATCCCAATCAGGAACTTCACCATCAATCAACATGTTCCAGCCATCAGGTCCGTTGGTATCGTAACCGAAAGACGAGGAATAAGGAGTGACCTTGTGAGACAAAATATTACTCAGAATTGGGAAAGTTGCATCTCCGAACTCATTTGTAACCGACGGGTTCTCCACATCTATTGTTGTAACAATCAATCCACCAGTACCATATCCACAAGTTGCCAATAGAGACATATCTGGATCTGGGCCTTCAATCAAAGTATGGAAAGCAGTATTGAATCCAGGTCTTGGCTGATTGATTTCTCCTCCACATACATATGGCATCTGATCATTACCAGTCTGACCGGTATTGATTACCGCTTGAGATACGAAGTTTCCACTATTGACTCCTACAAACGAACTAGGTGCAACATTGGCCATAATTGGATGATACGAATCAAGAATTTTCATCGATGAATATGTTACTGCTTCAGTAGGGCTACCCACATTGCCATCTCGATCAACAACATCAATTCCGAATGGTAGTTTGTTGTTTAGATACGCATTATGTGGGCCATCAGAATATGGTCCAAGATGCATTTGAACTGTTCCGCCACTATTCATGAAAGTGAGGAGGGTATCCTTCACCGAAGGATTGCCGTTGTAACTGGTATCCAACTGACTGTAATACTGGCCGTTGATGACGTTGTTCTCGGTCTGCCAAGGTAACAATACCTTGTCATAGTGTGATAGCCAATCATCAGTAGCATAAGTGCTCCAATCCCCTGGCTTGAACTGCGTGTAACTCATTCCCATGGCATCTAAATCCTCACGAACAGTCTTCAATCGATCAGCATCAGTAGGACCTGATAGAATTGCTACATCGATATAATCCTCAAAGGTGATGTGATAATAGTGAGTGTTTCCTGAAATGGAACCATCTGATGCTAATTCAGCAAAGAAGGACACGTTGTATGTCTTCCCATCTTCCCATCCATTGTATGGATTAATCCAAGATGTGTTTGCAGCTTGCTGAGGTTCTAGAGATATTGTCCCATCTACTGATGTAAATCCTGAACCACCACTAGAGACACTGTTTCCAGTAGACATATCCACAATATCCATCTTAACATTGTAATCTCCAGCAAGAACACCATTGGTCATCTCAATATTGAAATCATGACCCTTGACGCTATCAATTGGATAACTACAGGAAATTGCTTCATCAACACACTGTAGTACATTAGGAACCATCAATTCTACATTTGTTGATCTAACATCGAATACAATTCTTGTGAGATTGTTTGATAGAAGTAATTCATCAAAACCATACCAAGCAGTACCTTGAGTGGTATTATCGAAAACACTGATCGCATCGATTCGATAGATTCCCTGTGTAAAAGAGTGATTGGCAACAGTCACTATCTGATCTTCCTGAGAATCAAGACCAGTTACAGTGGTGCGGTATGTAGCATCTGGAACGAATGTAAATTCATTAACAGAAATATTGTCTAATCCGAAACCTGCTAGACCATTGCTGCCATCTGCACCATTTGGGTCAGACTGGAAGCGCCAAGTAAAGTCAACTTCAAATTCTGAGAATGTAGCACACTCGCGCCTCCATTGACTACTATCTGCGCTTGTTGTGTTCAACAAGTAAACGTGAGTTAAATCAAGAGTTACTGACTTCTTGAGGCCTTCAGAATCGAACCAAACAGCGTAATTACCGTCATCAGGTCTATCTCCGAATGTCTCAATCTCGTCAAGATATCCATCTCCATCCCAATCTTCACACGACTGATTGTTCAAAACACCATTTTCATTGATATCGTTCCAAGAACCATAGATTGTACCTTGGTAAATACTGCTACCTTTGCGCCATTCAGCTTCAAGTCCAGTCTCTGCAGTCCATCCAACCACATTTCCTTCTTGATCTTCGAGAACTTCCATTTCAGCGAAATAATCGAATGTCATGTAAGCGAAATCACCTTGCATGTTGGTCAAATCAATAGTAGCGAGGTTTAGGGTCTCGTTCCAATCAGTTCCATATCCATCATCAGGACCTCCAAACCAGTACGCTCCTCCTTGGAATACTGGACGATTCTGAGGCACGAGTGAATTTTGTACACTCGGTGCAGTATCATCAATTACGATACCATAGTTGTCGCCGTCATCTCCGAATTGGAATCCACCTGAACCAGTCTCAAAGTTCTCAGAAAGTAACTCATTACTTTGTGCGGTGTAAACATTAGCTACAACCTCGAAATCAGTAACAGTATTGCCCCGATTTTCCACCTTAACATCGATTGGATATGTATCAGCAGCATACATTTGTCCTTTCTCTAGCGATGTAATTTCGGATGTTGCTGGATCGAATAAATTGGATACTAGAGTTGAGAATTTCGCATCATCATTGGTAGCATCACCATTAGTGAATCCAGAAGTACTGGTGATTGAAGTCTCAATCAAGTAGGTTGTTCCATTGACGAAGTTTGCAGACAGACTAACCACTTCTTCATCACCTGGAGCGAAATTAGTCAACGTCAACTGCTGAGAAGATACTTGTGGACTTGCCCCGAAAGAAGAGACAGTCTTGCGGATTGAAATGTTATCAAAAGCAAACCCATCCCATTGACTCTGATTTGTCTCATCACTAGTACCTACAGTTCCAGCAAAGCCTGAACGGAAACGGAATCGTAGATCAATTGTTTCACCCGCCCAAGGAGTCAAATCAATTGCATCATCACCAGTATAATTGTTCCAATCGTAGATTGTACCGTAATAGTACCTGTTGTTGTTTACTGCTCTCTCAGGAGCATAGCCATTTTGGATGTACAAGATACGATCATTGTCGTGTCCACCCATGTAATTTACTGTCTGCCAACCATCTGCCTGAGACCATACATCTATTGTGCATACGTCATCATATAGAACCCGATTTGCAATACCTGATGAACTATAGTAAACCATGGAATAACTCACTGCGCATAACATATCGATATCCAAAGCAGCAGTATCTGAATTGGTTAAATCGATGTTCTCGATGAAGAAAGCCTCATCCATATTGTTCAGATAACCTGTTTCAAGAGCGCCACCGTCAGAAGAATTCGCATAACGAAGTCCTGCCCACATGAATCCTGTTGGATTATGATGGGCTTCGTATTGGCTATCTGCCTTGTTTGTAGTGTTGGATGCAGATTCAACATGCCAAGAACTACCTGATCCCCATTCTCCAGTATATGATGAAGAATCTAGAGAACATCCGGCACAATTTGAACTATCCACATTCCCATCGAAATCATTGGAATAAACAACTGTATCAGTTCCAGAAAGGATGTCGCGGACCTTCACTTCAACATCTGTAGAACCACTAACTGTTTCAAGACCAGTGTTTCGAATTGTTACGTTCACATTCCGAGTTCCTTCACCTAATTGACCGCTTTGAGTGAACGGATTGTACGCAGCAGGAGATACTGAAAGTCCTGTTACCCCTACGTCTTGGTTATCTAACTCAACGATTGTAACGGAATCTATTGAACCAGCCCATCCCTTGGAATCAATCCAAAGACTTCCATCTGTGTAACTGAATGTGTAATCACGCTGGCCTACAGCGATATCTAGAGCACTACCACTGCCACCAGCAAGTTGCCCTACTATGGCCATGGTTGGACGACGTCCAACATCAAACGACTGAGGATTCGCCCATCCACCTGATCCATCGGATAGAATAATCTGAACTGTATTCTGATCCTGGAGGTTATCTGTCGAAAGTAGTGTTGTATTTCCAAGAGCAGTGGAGGTTACAGTAGTTACAGTAAACAAACTTGGAACTACAAAGTCCACATGCCCATCTTGATTGATGTCCTCAATAGAAACCGAAGAGCCAACTGCATTACCGATATACGCGTAATTTCCAGTAGCCCAACTCCCACCATTCTTGGTGGCGTAAGTTACGTTCTGATCCCAACCATCAGTCATAGCTACCAAATCTACGTGCCCATCTGCATCAGTGTCTGCTACGTCAAGATAACCATCATTGGTAGTTCCCATAGCGAACTTGTGAACATTGTTAGGATTGGTGTTTGGGTTGTGAAACGTATTTGCAGTGCAATCGTATTCGATAGTGGTTACGTTATCCCAGTTTCCTGGATCAAAACCGGACTGTGGTCCATTGTATGGTGGTGAGGTCATTAACCAAGCATCGAGATCATCACAATCTCCAATTCCTCCGCCAATTCCACCACCAGTAACAGTCTCACCGTAGGAACCTAAAGTGAAATCGTAGTAATATGCGCCGGATGTTCCGCCTAAAGGCATTGTAGTGGTTGCTTGATTAGTAACTTGAGTAGGATCTGGTCCTCGGAATATGGAAAGTTGCATATTTACAACACTAATATCAATGAAAAGACCCACGATGTCGTCATTTTGATCATCATTCACATCGGCAACCTCAATCCCAATTACGTATGGAGAAACTGTAATCGGGGATGATTCTGTCCAACCACCTGAACAGTCTCCATAAAGAATGGTAATGTTACCCATTACATTCGGGCCGTTAACAGTTCTAATGTTTCCTTGGAAGTAAACAATATCTGGACTGTTGTCTCCATCAATGTCACCAATCTCCACTTCAGAAGCATCGGCGATGTCATCGAAACCTGCTCTTCTAGAGTTGTTATTCACAGTCCAAATGTCCTGACGATCTGAAAAGTCCCCATTTTCATTGTACAAGACAGTTAGGAAATTACCCATCTCACTGCCTGTAACCAAATCATCATCACCATCACAATCCAAATCGCCCGCAGCAATTGTGGTAGGATTCTTTTGTGTATGGTACGTCTTCTCGTGAGAAGCAATTGCAGTAGGTGCAAGGCTAACCAAAATTGAACTTAGCATCAAAGAGACCAAGAAAAATGAAACACGTCGGGTAGACTTTGGTTGATTCAAGGCGTTCGCAGGGGACATCATGTCGTTCCCACCCAACCGACTCTTATTGAGGGTTATGGGTTAATGAGTATACAAATAGATTCCTTTTGCCAACCAGTATGACGATTTATCCAGTTCATTAATGTGGGAAAAATCATTCTCGATTTAACCAAAATGGGAAGGGGGCATAAGCGTCTTTTCCATCTGAACCAAATACTCTCTCCAATCTGCCTTGCTTCCACAATCGTCGCAACCATTTTCCGAAGGCCTTTGTATCCATACCAAATCGATCGCCGAGCACTTCATAGAGAAGTGATTCCGCAGTACTAGGCCTACCGTGTGTTCTCACAATAATCTCCAGAAGAGCTTGCAATATTCTTTCTTCCAATGCAAGTTCTGTACTTGCCCCTTCTAACGGTTCAAAGGGGGCGAGTTCCTCCAATTCCTCTTTGAGAACATCTGAACTAGGAATTGGCCCCAAGGATACTCCCAATTTATCGAACTCTCCTTGGATATCTAAATCACCAATTGCTCGAATTGATGCAGGGATTCTTGACGGGTCAGGAGTTGGCCCTGGACGTTGAGGGGGGCCACCCCTAGAATCTGCTCTAGAACGATTTGCTCCAGAGATTTTCTGATCAGTAGAATTTCTGAAAGAACCATGAATTGGTACCAAGTAGCCGGCTCCTTCACCTGAAATTCCGAGTTCTTGCCGGATGCTGTCCACCCAAGATGCGTCGCCTTCAATCAACACTTCAATGTCCGCCTCCAAATCACGGAAACGAAATCTGACCGGGCCGTCTAGACGCATCTGCCTTCATCGGTAAAGCGAGGTCTTTCAATCAATCGAATATTCCGGACATCTAAAGCCAATCAATGAGTAAATCAAATACAAGCACATTCTAAATGAAGTTGAAACGTTTCGGATAGGCATGGATTCAGAGGAGATGACCCAACTTCTTCATGAAATCATACTTGATTATAATCAACAGGGAGCCATTCATTCAGGTTTAGATTATGATGAAATCAAATCATTCCTTGGGCCCTTCACATCAGAAGACCCGGGAGGAGTATCCGCAGTTGAAAATGCAATTCGTGCTTATCTCAAAACATCTGTACGTACTGACCATCCCGCCTTCTTACGTGCTTTTTGGGGCGGTTCGGAACCAGCATCTGTAGTTGCATCTCTAATCTCAGATATTCGAAATACCACAATGCATTCCTATGCTGTTGCCCCATCTGCAACAATTGTCGAAACTGAGATGATTAAAGCAATTTCTGAACTTGCAGGATTTCCTGGTTATGGAATCTTCACCACTGGGGGTTCAAACAGTAACGAAATGGGGTTCCTTTGTGCCAGAGAAGAAGCATTACCTGGATCATCGAAAACCGGAATTGGGAACGAACGCCTCTGCGCATTCTCATCCGCAGAATCACATTACTCAGTTGATGCTGCAGCGAACATGATGGGAATTGGAACTGATTCTCTAATCAGAATCCCTTGCGTGGATGGAAAAATGGACCCAGCTGCTCTAAATGACGCAATAATCGAAGCCAAAGAAAGAGGAGATTGTCCATTCATTGTCCTATCTACTGCAGGAACCACTGTAAGAGGTGCCTTCGATGATTTGGATGCAATTTCAGATATTGCACAAGCCCACGGAATTTGGCACCATGTAGACGCAGCTTGGGGCGGTGCTGTCCTTTTCTCTAAGAAGTATAAATTCCTCCTTGATGGACTAGAAAGAGCGGACTCATTTTCATTTGATGCTCACAA
Source organism: Candidatus Thalassarchaeaceae archaeon (assembly GCA_030747885.1). GTDB lineage: Archaea > Thermoplasmatota > Poseidoniia > Poseidoniales > Thalassarchaeaceae > MGIIb-N2. The sequence goes on along the minus strand of JASLJW010000007.1, from coordinate 11,089 downwards.
AATGCTCGGTTCATCCATGGTTTGTTCGGCATTCATTGTTCAAGATGAAGCGATTCTCCCTCTTACGATGGCACATACAAATCAAGGAGACTATCTTTTTGACGACCCAAATCGAGAGTTGAGTCTTGGAAGAATTTCGCCCCAATGTGGTCGAAGAGCTGATGCTTTGAAACTATGGCTAACTTGGCTTGATTTGGGTACAAAGGGGTTAGGTGAACGGGTAGAATCATGCCTTGATGTTTCGAATCATCTTGCAAACCTAGTAAAGAATCATGAGGATTTCACCCTTGTTTCGCATTCATTCTCCAATGTATGTATTCGTTTTACTCCTCAAAGTGGAGAAACACAAGAGGAGGGTGATATTCGAATTAGAAAAGCACGAAATATTCTGGAAAATTCTGGTAAAAGTATGGTTCTTGATTCAGTTTTAGACGGTCTTCTAGTTATTCGATTTACAGCCTCTCACCCTAGTGTGGATAAAGCAGCGGCAGAAAAATTCCTTTCTGATTTGTTAGATGCTGATGCATAATTTTCATTCGGATTCGTTTACTGCATAATATCTTGATTTATCTCGAAGAGAAAGATCGTTCTCACGTTGTTCAATGGTATTCCTTAGAACCAGACCATGGTACACCTTCAAACTCCTAGATCTAACCAATTCATTCACTTCTGCCTCAAGTTCTCTCAAACGAAGGGGGTCATTTTCAATCTGAATTAGTGTATTGATTGTGTTGAATTTTCTACGACGAACAACGAAGAAGAAAACATAAACTGGAATCAAAGCAATAGGAATTACTAGTTCTCCGGTTAACACAGAAATAAACCAACTAAGAGAAATCTCGATTTCACCCTCATCAAATTCATCATCAAAAGTCAAACCACCATGGTAGATTATTCCAGTCTGGAATCCAAAATACTGATTCAATGGCGTTTGATCAGCATCAAGAGGATCTGAATTTCTTTCTATTTCTATTTCATCTGGCCATCCATCGTTATCATTATCATCATCTAGAACATCTGGAATTGTATCAAAATCTACATCGCTAGGTGTAGAATCTGCACTGAACGGATCAAAGAGATTCAAACCAGTAGAGGCCGCCCTCTCCATCTCATTTCTAATCCCATCTCCATCAGCATCGTCATCGTACAAATCAGGGACATAATCGCGATCAATATCAGAACATCCTTTCAGAATAACCTTGGATTGACCCGGAGTAAAAGGGCAATCATCCGAGTCTTCCAATCCGAAATGATTTGGGTACCCATCGCCATCTAAATCCAACCAAGAATCATTTCGAGAAGGAAAGGCATCAGCGCCTTGGTAAGCCGTCCAATTTGAATCTGGATCACTGTATCCATCTCCATCGGAATCTAGACATCCCAAACGATCGAAAGTTGAATTACCCCACACATCAGGACAATCATCACCATTTTCACTTTCATCAAAATCATCACCATCAGGGTTGCTGCTTGCACTTACTACAGAGATGGAAAGAAGAAAAATAAGACATGTCAACCAGAATAGTATGCGACGCATGGGTGTAGGAGAGTGGCCAAAGCCATGAATCAAACGGAAAGAGTCATGGTTTAAGCCGAATATCTAAGTTCAAGTGGGAATTACCAACATCATGATTCGAAGATTGTTGGTGGCTATCCTAATCTTAATTGCACCTTTGGCTGGATGTACTGGAGACTCAAATGATTTGCAAAAAATTCCTGATTTTACTCTCCTTACAGAAGGAGATCCCATATCTAGTGAAAGTTATGAAAATAAAGCATATGTAATCGTTTTCTCTGCCCAATGGTGTGGCACACCTTGTCACAATAATATGCATAATCTCAATCTTACTTCTGCCAGAATGGCTGAACAAGGCTTTTGTTGCGAGTTCATTGAAGTTTTAGTAATTTCAACTGATGTCGACGAAGAACCAAATGGAGTTACCTTGTCAATGTGGAAAGAAAGTGTAGATCAATATGATGATGATAAAGAATTAAATCAAACATTAGAGTATACATTTTCCAGAGTAGATCCAACAAATAACTTTGCATCATCAATGGGAATTGATGCGCCTGGAACAGTGATTTTTGTAGACTACTTGGGTTATGAAACTCATAGACAAATTGGTTCATTTGGAGCATATAATGATCAAGCAACATTGGATATTATCGAATCACATTGGCTTGATGCCTCACAAATAATCCTAGATTAATAATCATGTAGATGCAAGGTTTCTAAGAACCGTCTGAAGAATCCCGCCATTCCGATAATATTCAACCTCGACTGGGGTATCTAATCTAACCACTGCATCGAAAACTATGGTTGTGCCATCTGATTTATTTGCTGTTACCCGAATAGAACTCAATGGAATTAAATCCGCACTTGCAGGGATATCGAATGTCTCAGAACCATCTAAGCCAAGAGTTTCTGCTGATTCACCGTCTTTGAATGTTAGAGGTAAGACACCCATTCCAACAAGATTACTTCGATGAATTCTCTCAAATGAGGTTGCAATAACGGCTTTGATACCCAAAAGTAGAGTCCCCTTTGCAGCCCAATCTCTACTGCTGCCTGTTCCATATTGAGAACCAGCGAGAACTACTAGAGGAATTCCTTCTTCTTGATATCTCATACTAGCATCGAAAACTGATGTGACCTCTCCAGAAGGAAAATGAGTCGTGAATCCTCCTTCGGTCTCAGGTGCGACTTGGTTTCGTATTCTGACATTTGCAAATGTCCCTCGCATCATTACCTCATGATTTCCTCGACGGCTGCCAAATGAATTGAAATCTCGTGGTTCAACCCCATTGGAAACCAAATATTCTCCTGCAGGACCTGACTTAGGAAAAGCCCCTGCAGGGCTGATATGGTCGGTAGTGACTGAATCACCAAGCATAAGCAATACATGCGCCCCAGTTACAGGTTCTATTGGCACAGGTTCTGGCTCGATTCCTTCAAAGAAAGATGGTAATCTAACATATGTTGAATCTTCAGCCCATGGATACAATGGAGAACGAGTACTCTCAATAGAATCCCATCTTGGTTCTTGCATTACATCTGAATAACGAATACGGAACATTTCAGGTGAAATTGATGAAGAAACTGCATCTCGAATCTCTGCATCACTAGGCCAAATATCTGCAAGCATAACAGGTACTCCATTAGAGTCGATGCCAAGTGGATCTGTTTCAAAATCTATATCCAAAGTTCCAGCGAGCGCGTAAGCTACAACCAAAGGCGGACTTGCTAGATAATTCGCCTTGACTTTCTGATGGACTCTACCCTCAAAATTTCGATTACCAGATATTACAGAGCCGACAATCAAATCGCCTTGATCAATGCCCCCCTCTATATGTTCATCTAATGGGCCAGAATTTCCAATGCAAGTGGTGCATCCATAACCCACAACATTGAATCCCATCTCTGATAGATCTGCAGACAATTCTGCAGCGTCATAATACTCAGTAACTACTCTACTCCCTGGTGCTAGACTGGGCTTGACCCAAGGCTTCACTTTCAATCCACGTACTCTGGCATTTCTAGCCAACAAACCAGCAGCAAGCATGACACTAGGATTGGAAGTATTTGTGCAAGACGTGATTGCAGCAATCACTACATCGCCATGGCCTAATTCGAATTCATCACCATTTCTACCACTTACTTTCACAACTCGATTGTTTTCAGAAGCATCTATTCCATGGCCCTGATGCCCAATCTCTGCATTGAGACTTTCACGCCAATGCTCCTTCATTGCAGAAAGATCTACTCTATCTTGAGGCCTCTTTGGCCCAGCTAATGCAGGTTCTACTTCGGAAAGTTCGAGGTGAAGTGAAGAAGTAAATTCGGGAGTAGGGGAATCTGTGGTCCAAAACATTCCTTGGGATTGAAGGTAGCTCTTGACATCAGCAATATGACTCTCTTCTCTACCAGATAATCGCATGTATTCCAACGTCACATCATCAACCGGGAAGAATCCACATGTAGCACCATATTCTGGCGCCATATTGGCAATAGTTGCACGATCAGGAAGTGAAAGATTGGAAAGCCCTACTCCGTGAAATTCTACGAATTTTCCTACAACACCATGTTCGCGTAACATCTCGACAATTCGAAGAGTCATGTCCGTGGCTGTGACTCCAGGTCTTAGTTCACCTCTTAATTCGAAACCAACTACTTCTGGCAACAACATGTAAATTGGTTGCCCCAGCATCACTGCCTCTGCTTCAATGCCTCCAACACCCCATCCTAGAACACCTAAACCATTGATCATGGTCGTATGACTATCTGTTCCAACCAAGGAATCCATAACCCAGATTCCTGCTTCTTCCCGAGCAACACTCGCTAGCCATTCCAAATTCACCTGATGTACGATTCCTCTACCTGGAGGGACTGCACGAAAGTTATCCAAAGACTGCTGACCCCATTTCAAGAATTGATAGCGTTCCATATTTCGACGATATTCAATCTCTAAATTGCGTTCTTGGGCGTCAGGAAACAGGCCTGAAACATCTACCTGAACACTGTGATCAATGACTAAGTCGACTGGTACCTGTGGATTGACTTTAGATGGGTCGCCTCCCAACGCCACCATTGCATCCCTCAAAGCGGCTATGTCAACAACTGCAGGAACTCCTGTGAAGTCTTGTAGAATTACTCGACTTGGCATAAATGGGATTTCCGCAGGAGACTGAGTCGGAGACCAAGATGCAATTCTTTTGACGTCCTCCTCTGTTACAAGAAAACCGTCACACTTCCGCAATGCAGCCTCCAACAATATTCGGATACTGTAAGGTAACGAGGAAAGAACTGCATGTCCGCTTTCCTCCAAAGCATGGAGGGATGCAAATGATGCATTGGTACCATCACTTCTCTCAAATTCGCGAATCGCATCAAAAGGATTTGAGGTAGTCATGGCTCTCACCATTCCCAAGCAGAAGAGTGTCGCCCATCAATCTGACTCAAGAAATTACAACACTTTCCAGTGTGACTGCATGAACTGGTGTAGAACCTTGGTCACCACCTGTTTCAACTTCGCTAATACTGGTGATAAACGAGCATCCAGAAGTTATACTTCCGAAAACTGTGTGCTGACCATCTAACCAATTAGGGGTACTATCTTCCGGGATAAGGAAGAATTGACTTCCGCCAGTATTGGGATTGCTAGTCTTTGCCATGGAAATGGTACATGGAAGGTGTATGAGGCCATTATCGGCTTCATCAGGAACAGTGAAACTAGTAGGGTTCGGACAGGGAGTAGCGGTTGGTTGTCCATCACAATAACCGTAGAATTCTGCAGCATGACCGCCCGTTCCATCTCCATTGGTGAAATCACCGCCCTGAATCATAAAATCATCAATTACTCGATGGAAGGGAGTATTATCGTAATCTCCACGCAATGCTAATTTGACGAAATTATCTACATGAATAGGCGCTGCATCTCTGTTTAGGTCAAGCATTACTACAACTGTTTGACTAGCTGCAGATCCTGCAGGAACGTAAGAAATAGTCATTTGAGCAGTGTCTGAACCAGAAGATGCTGTCTGAGAGTCATCTCCAGTGTTGAATAAATCTGTTAGATTCAACCCTTCATCCATATAACGCAATGAAACAAGCAACAACATTCCAACCACTACGATTGCAAAAATCCCGTACACTGTGGGGGCCCCATCATCAACAAGGCGGAAACCACCCATTCCGATCCCGCGCTCATCCATCTCAGTGCGTACACGGTTCATTCTCCTACGGACTTCTTTTCCTGCGCCCTTATCCAATGCCTTCTCATAGTGCCTAATTGACTTGCGATAATCGCCTGCTCGGCCTGATGCTGTTGCTTTAGATGCCTGTGCATCTGCAGCCAAAGACCATGTTTGGTGAACGTTCGCATCCTTAGAATGAGAGCCCCAAATTTCTCGAAGTGAACCTAGGGCCGCTTCATAATCACCAGAATCGATAGACTCCTGAGCATTCGACCATCCTTCCTTGACTTGTGGTGGAGTCGCCATGAGGGTTCGGAAACGCCCAGCCTTCAAAACGGCAACGGATGAAGTGATTCACTAGAACCTATGAATCGGCTCTCAGCGGCCGAAAGGCTAAGTCATGTGCACCCTCGCACCGACACACCACAGGCGGTAGAAACTAGATGGATGCCATCGTCAATGATTTCACTATAAACATCGCAACAGCGAATGGAACTGGGTCACAGTCAGCCAATCTTATTCTTCTTAATTCCATGTTTGAGATGGGGGTTCCAGTTAGTGGGAAGAATCTATTTCCAAGCAATATTTCAGGACTACCAACATGGTATATAATTCGTGTTTCTGATTTAGGATATCAAGCACCAGGTAATCGAAATCATTTCCAAGTTGTAATGAACAAAGATACTTGGTTTAAGGATGTAAATGGTGCTGAACCGGGCACCATAATTCTATACAATGAGGATGCCAAAATGCCTGTTGATAGGGATGATTGTCTTGTTTTTGGCATGCCCATGACCAAGATGGCGAGAGGAATCAATCCAAAGATGGCAAAAATGATTGCTAACATGTACTATGTTGGTGTTCTCCAACATCTAATAGGAATTGAGCAAGAGGCATTGGAACATGCAGTGAATCGTCAATTTAACGGTAAAGCATCTGCAGTTGAAGCGAATCTGCGAGCGATCGAAGAAGGTAGATTGTATGCAGCTGAGAACATAGAATGGGATCAGCCGTATACACTAGAAAATCGTGAAAAGATCGAAGGACAATTCTTGGTTGACGGGAACGAAGCTGTGGCACTAGGATCAATTTACGGAGGGATCAACATGCTCTCGTGGTATCCAATCACGCCTTCATCATCTATTGCAGAAGGAATCATCCAATGGTTACCTGAACTAAGGGATACTGAAGATGGCCAGTCAACCTGTGCGGTAGTTCAGGCAGAGGATGAATTAGCAGCTGCAGGAATGGTAGTAGGCGCAGGATGGGCAGGCGGACGAGGAATGACATGTACGTCTGGACCAGGAATTTCTCTAATGTCTGAATTTGTGGGACTTGCTTACTTCGCCGAGATTCCAGGAGTTATTTGGGATGTTAACAGAGCAGGGCCCTCTACAGGGTTACCTACCAGAACTCAGCAAGGTGATTTGAATCTCCTTAGAGAAGCTAGTCATGGTGATACAGAACACATTGTTCTAATCCCTGGAACTGTAGAAGAATGCTTTGAATTCGGCTGGAGGGCTTTCGATTATGCAGAGCGATTCCAGACTCTTGTCTTCGGTTTTTCTGATTTAGATTTGGGAATGAATAATTGGGTTTGTTCAGGATTTGAATATCCTGATGAGCCGCTGGATAGAGGCAAGGTAATCCGAACTCAAGAACAAATGGATGCAATAGAAAACTATGGTAGGTATCGAGATGTAGACGGAGATGGGATTCCTTACCGAACCTTGCCAGGTTCGGGTTTAGACCCAATTCTGTATAGAGGAACTGGCCACGATGAAGATGGAGTTTACAGCGAAGACCCGATGGTTTATCGTGAACTAATGAAGAGACTCAAGCGCAAGACAGACAATGCAAGAGATCTCCTTCCAGCCCCTTTACTTCGTGAAGAAGAAGAGCTTGAAGTGGGCATCATATACATGGGTTCGATGGAGAATACCATTCAGGAAATTGATGACATAATGGAAGAAACAGGAATCAAAGTAAGTCAATGTAGAGTTCGAGCGCTACCCCTCCACTCAGAAATCGAAGCGTTCGTTGAACGTCATGAGAAAGTGATTGTGCTGGAAATCAACAGAGATGGTCAGTTGTATGGAGTATTAAGAAAAGAGTTGCCAATTCATTTGGTACACAAAGTCGTTAGTGTAGCATATTCAGACGGTCTACCCCCTCGAGCGAAATTCTACGCTGATAGAATTCTACGTGCACTAGAGGAGGTGAAAGAATGAGTGATGAAAAACCTGCAAGGGCAGTAAAACTCAATGTGATTGAACTTCCCAAAACAGATTATACAGGGGGTCCATCTTCTCTTTGTCCTGGATGTGGGCATGATCAGATATCCAGTGTAGTTATCCAAGCATGCTGGGAAAATGGAATAGAACCACATCGCATTGCCAAGATGAGTGGAATTGGTTGCTCATCAAAGACTCCTGCATACTTCTTAGGGCAATCACATGGATTCAACACAGTTCATGGAAGGATGCCTTCCGTCACCACTGGTGCCAACATGATAAACAAGAATCTCGTGTACCTTGGCGTATCAGGGGATGGTGATTCTGCCAGCATTGGAATAGGCCAGTTTATCCATGCTATTCGACGAAATTTGAACATGGTGTATATCATTGAAAATAACGGCGTCTACGGCTTAACAAAGGGCCAGTATTCTGCCACTGTCGAAAGAGGGTCTAAGAAACGCAAGGGATCACCCAATGAACAGCCCCCTATTGATTTGTGTAAGTTAGCCATAAATGTGGGTTGCGGGTTTGTTGCCAGATCCTTTTCTGGAGCGAAAAAACAGTTGACTTCTCTACTGAAGGCCGCTTTAAGCCATAAGGGAATGGCAGTCATTGACGTGATTTCCCCATGTGTAACATTCGCAAACAATGACGAATCTTATCGTTCCTATGGATACGTCAAAGACAACGAAGAAGAACTTCACGGAATCGATTATATCCATCACTTTGAACCCATAGCAGAAGTCGATATTCCCGAAGGTGAATTCGAAGACGTCACGTTATTTGATGGCAGTACTTTGCGATTAGAAACAATCAACAAGAGTTATGATCACACTAATCCTACTGCAGCCTTGGCAGCATTGCATGATGCTGAAGTGGAAAAGAAACACATCACTGGACTCCTGCATCACAATACAGACTTGCCAACTGCTGATGAGGATCAGGGACTAGTGGATATAGCATTGAGTGATCTTTCAGACGAAATGATGCGACCAAGCAAAGAAATACATTCTGCAATGATGAATAAATTCAGAATGTGAACTTGCCGCTGCTCTGATATACAGGACTTCGCTCGCCAAACATAGAGCCCCTTAGTGTAGTGGTCCATCATATGGCACTCTGGATGCCATGACCCTGGTTCGAATCCGGGAGGGGCTACTCTAGAAAACGCATCAAAAATTCAGATGTCCAAGAAATTACAAGGACAATCATGAAAGATGCAAGAGCCATTCTTCCCCATCTTTTCTTCTCTCGTTTTGGGGGAAAAGGATCTATCCCCATTTCCATTGCCATGGATATTAATTCAAGGTCTTCTTCGATGGTTTTTGGTTCATCGAATTTCATGTGATCACTCAAGGTTCAGCTGTTGGATCCCACCCACTCACGAAATTGTCTTCCAACGAAGAAATTTCGGCCATGACTGGGGAAATATCTAGATTTAGAGCGGCTAAATTCTCTTCGATTCTATTCTTGTTTGTGGATTTAGGGATTGTAATACATCCTTGTTCTAGACACCACTTTATTGCTACCTGTGCAGGGCTTGCTCCAATTTTCTTCGCTATTGAAGATAAGACTGGATCGTCCAATTTCTTCCCACGTGCTAGGGGAGAGTATGCTTCAGGGATTGCACCTATTGCTTCTGTAGCCGCTCGAAGTCCTGGCCGCTGTAACCATGGATGTACCTCAAATTGGTTCACTGAAGGCAAATATCGAGCATATGACCTCATATGATCGAGATGATGTGCGCCATAATTACTCACTCCAATGGCTCTAACCAAACCGGTCTCGAGACATTCCTCCATCCCTTGCCATGTTGGTTTCCGATGATATGGATCCTTGGGCGGAGCGTGAACAAGGAAGAGATCCAAGTATTCTAAGCCTAGATTCTCGAGGCTCTCTTTGCATCGATGAATTGTCTCTTCATGGCCAACTGCATGGAATCTCCTCAACTTCGAAGTTACAAAAATTTCTGAGCGATCGATACCCGATTCAAGAATCGCTTCACCAACCTGTCTCTCATTGTCGTATGCTCGAGCAGTATCGATGTGACGATATCCTGCATCCAAAGCCCACAGAACTGCTTGCTTACAATCTGGCCCATTAGCCAAAAATACACCTAGACCGAATTGAGGTATCTCAGATTCGTAGGATTTGGCACCATCTGGAGTTGTATGAGAGAGTGGGAGAAGGGGCCCCATGTGCTCCGCTTGAAGAAATAGAACATGAAGTTCGCGCATCAATGTACTAGATGAATTGAAAGGAAGAACATCGAGAGGGGGATCCATGTCGAATGGGAAGGATGAGCGTTCTCCGCTGTTAATTCTCTTCATGGTCGTACTAATCGATATGATTGGGTTTACCCTAGTAATTCCATTTTTGACTTATTTTATCCAAGATTTAGCAGAATCAGATGGATTCCTAGATATGGGTTCAAGAGATCGGTGGGTAGGAATTGTTCTTGCTTGCTACACCCTTGGTCAATTCCTATTTACTCCAATTCTAGGTTCACTTTCTGATCGTTTTGGCAGACGCCCAGTACTAATGTTTGGTCTTATTTCAAACACTATTTTCCTAATTTCATTTGGTCTTGCTTCGGCACTCTGGATGGCGGTTTTGGTTCGTTTTCTAGCAGGTGCAGGAAATGGAAATATTGCTGTTACAAGGGCATATATTGGCGATATTAGTACACCTAAACAATTACCTGCAAGAATGGGAATGATTGGAGCATCATTTGGACTTGGATTCATGATTGGTCCCTTCATTGGAGGAATACTAACCAACCCTGCAAGCACCTTTGGAGGGCCTTTTGACACACAATGGTGGATTGATCACCCATATTTCCTCCCGTGCCTATTCGCGGGGTGTCTTTCTGCAATCTCATTTCTCCTAGCAATCAAAATGCTCCCTGAAAGTCTCTCTGAAGAAAAACGTAGTACTTCTTCAGAGAAAGGAATTGGCTTAGCAAAGACTGTTCGTAACCTAGTGGGGATTCGAGACCTTAGCCCAACTATCAGACGTCTTGTATTATTGAATGCCACATTCTTACTCGCTTTCACAATGATGCATGCTACATTTATCCTCTTTACAGGAATGGCAATTGAAAATGGTGGACTCGGTTATGATGAACGAATGAATGGTTACATTTTTGCCTATGTTGG
>JASLJW010000006.1 GCA_030747885.1 Candidatus Thalassarchaeaceae archaeon | reverse complement strand
CATCTAATGTTCTTCTGGACTTGGAAGGGGAACCCGATGTCAATGATTGGGTAGAGATTTTCTGGGGGTGCTTCCTAGTGGCTATCGGACTTCACAGATTATTTCACCCAGGTGATTTGTTGGACGAAAGCGCCATGAGGTGGATTGCTGGTGGTGTCGTAGGTCTTGGATTTGCATGGATTGGACATGGTCTGAAGGACATGATGGTAAAGGAGAATCGAAGGGCGACAGCTGCTTTGCTTAATGGTGAAACAGAACCTTCGGTAGATTACAGTTTGATTCGAGATGTTCTTCTTCATCCATCCGAATATCGTAGCTTCCTTCAATTTGCATATGAGCAAGCCTACAGTGACGGCATTCTAACAGAGGATGAAGTAAGTGAATTATCAGAAATTGCGAAGGCGCTAGATTTGACTAACCCAGAAATATCTAGAATTGCAACAATAGCTGCAATCAACTCTGCATTGACGGATGGAAAAGTCAGTGAAGCAGAGAGGATTTTGATTCATCATGCAGCATCGCCTCTTGGATTAACAAGTGAACAGTTCCAAGCAATTGATTCTGCTTTAGAAGATGGAGTCATCGATGATGCAGAACGATCGATGCTGATGGAAATGATCGGTGGCCTTGAAAAAGAAGAAGAATGACTTATTTCTTGATCATTCGTAGTACTATTTCCTCGGCCTTTTTCTGTTGATTCTTTGTAATTATACCAATCAAGATCAGTGTTCCGAATCCCAAAACCATGGTGGTGCCTGAGAATAGTGGGAAGGAAGGTGCTCCAGAAACTCCTGCAAGAGAAGGAGTAATCGAAGGCGTATGTGCTACACTCGTCCTAATCGAGAGATCGATTGCGTCTAATCCACAGTCACAATATGATACAGTGATCAATTCTGGCAGTAGCCGGGCAGTAAAATAATTCCATTCGTTCCAATCTACTGAATTTGGTCTTGTAGTCCATGCCCTTTCCGTGATAGAACCCTCTCCTACAGATTCAGTCATAATCCAATTTAGATGAAGTATTGAGCCTATGGGCATTGAATCTGAAATTAGAGTGGCCTCAAGCAATAGCAAATCCAAACTCAATAGCCTTCCAGCACGAAGAATATACATTATTTCTTGATCTGAATCAAGTGAATGTCGACGCATTGCATCGAATATCATTCTATCTAGGTCTACATCATTCAGATCTTCAGTTTGGATTTGCCAACGCCCATCTCCAGTTGGATGTACGGCATCGATATGTAGTCTAATCCCAAATTGATCACCAGATTTTGTCCCGAAAAATCCTGTGGCGAGTTCAGGATCATTTGTGATGATTGATTCTGCAACTAAATCGAGTCTATTTTCAATCCAATAATCTAGATTTTTTTCTGAGTCATCAGGTAGACTGGATATTGTTGCTGCAAGAGGTCCAGCACTCGATCCAATTACAATCAGAATCATCGAAATAGGAATCCCCCATTTTCGATTTAGTGGATTGATAATTGGCATTTTCAGAATCCATGCAACAATTATTCCTCCGAATGAAATTGAAACAATGGTTCCTGTCCCTCCAATTCCTTCAGTTTGCTGACTCTGAGATGTTTCACCTATCCATCCAGTTCCAGTTGGCCAACGAGCATCAAGTTCGAAATCACTCACTTCCATTGCTCCGGTCCCAGGTAGAATTTCTTGAGCCGCCCACCGATAGACTCCAAATCGAGCTTCTTCACCGAAAAGGCATAGGCGCAATTCTGCATGGTCTTCTAGATTCCATACTAGAACGCTCTCAATTGAATCTCCTTCTTGTGTTGTTCTAATAGAGGGTGAGGGTTGTTTTCTTCCATCTAGAGTATCGAGAATTGGTGTAACCCCTGTAATTGCTATCTCTGAAGGCATAGGGCTCCAGACGATGTCTACTCTCAGTTCCGAGGCCCTTTCTCCAACACTAAATGTGAAGCAATCAATGTCTTCTTCAATGAGAGCACCGTTTACAAAATCACCCATTTCAATCGATTTAGGTTCAGTAGATGAACTCGGTTCATCCACATCAACTGCATCTTGATCCAATGACCATTGTATGGGAATATCGACATAAGTTGAACCACGAAGCCCTAGATTCCAAGTCACGGGTCTATCGATTTCAAATGATAACGTGAGTTGAATTACATCATTTGGTGCTAGAATTCGTCCTGAAGTCAAATCGATTTGCTCGTCTTCTAAACGATATTCAGTTGCGGTGGTCAATGGAGTTCCAGGTTGACCTTCTATTGTCCATTCGTTGGAAGATGGCCCTATTGCTAAGATAATATTGAGATCTGGCCGGATAAATTCACCTGGATCTTCTTCTATACTCAAATCGACCACTAATTCATCCATCGTAATTGGAATCAAAGCATGAGATGATTGTGGGGGCGACATTTTGAATTCGATTCGAATAAGTTCAGGAGATAATGGCGATGCTCCATTTTCATTACCTGTAAGTTGATCCATTCCATTTATTGAATTGGTTAACTGACATGTTGTATCATCGATACAGGTTGCATTTAGCATTGTTTGATTTGTAGCAAGTTCTCCTTCTGCTAACGGAATCATCCCAATTAGAAGAACGATAGGAATTACTCCAACGAGTCTCCTAAAGCCCCCCTCCATGTTCTCTCCTATTCATTGGGTTTGATGAGTTTGTCCCGCAGGTGAATCGATTAGAGTGACCTTACATTTTCGGCAAAGATAGCGACCGTTACTCTTTCTGGACCTAGGATGTGTTTTGTCGCATTTCGGACAAGTCCAGAGCCATTTTGCGGCCTTAGCACGAAGAAATCTTCCGAATTCTTTGCCTGCGTTTTTTGCATCATCATCTGGCCAAAGATCTTCTAGTTCTCTGAAAACCGAATCATGTCTAATGTTCCCAATAGCGTGTAAGTATTCATGAAAAAGCAAAAATTGAGCATAGTATTTCCATTTTTCATTTAGTGCCTCGGGATGTATTGCTACTTCTTTCACATCATGGATTGTTTTTTCATATCCTTTGGGCCCGGGATTAAATCGACAAACTGCATGCATTCTAGTTGCATTTTTTCTGATTAATCCAAGAGGAATCTTTCTCAATTTCTCTTCTTGTTCTTGATTAATTAGATTCAATATTTTCATCACTGGAAGAACTAGATTCTGAAGTTCAACCAGTTTTTCATTGGTCATTTCATTGCCTCAGTTCCATCTATGGTATGCTGGATGGCCTTCTTTGACTGCTACGAATAACCCTTCACCTCTAGCACAAAGAATGTCTTCAGCATGCATTTCCATTCGAATTGAAGCTCGATCTTCCTGTAAATCAATAACTTCACTGGTTACAGTGAGTTCAACTCCATGAGGTGTTGGCCTCCTTAGTTGGACACTATAATTTGCAGTTACAGTACAAGGTGGTTCAGAATCTCCGTGTAATGTCATGATGGCTATTGCCGCGGTCCAATTGCCGTGGCAATCGAGAAGAGTTCCGATAATTCCTCCATTTACCATTCCAGGAAATGCTTGATGATGTTCTTCTGTATTGAACGTCATTTTGAGGCCATTTTCCACATCATCACGTCTGAATGAACGAATTCTCAATCCTTCTTCATTAGAAGGTCCGCAACCAAAGCAAATCGAATTTGGGGCGTGTATCTCTTGAACCGATTCCCGCTCGTCCATATCACTACACTCTTGCCACGGTCCTTGAGTTTCGGGGTATAGAAAATACCGATATTACTTGTTGAAGTTACATCAGTGTTCAAAGACCAGCAAATACCCCCTCTGATTGGAGAATCAATCTTGGCTACTAGGAAGAAGAAGCAATCGGCTTCCAAGAAGCCATCCACTAAAGTCTCCAACCAATTACCAAGAAGCCGTCGTGCAAAGGTAGAGAAGGCATTGGAAGAAAAGGAGAACCCGCTAGGTTCTTTGAGATCCAAGAAGAAGCCGAAAACCCATCGTTTCGCTAGAACTCGAACGAAGGCAGGAGAAATGAGGACAATACGTTTCCCACTTCTAGAGACTTCAATGGGAGATCCTTGGCCTATTCGTGTCACTGTTATTCATGGCGCCAAACCTGGACCAGTCCTTACGTTACTTGGTGCAGTTCATGGAGATGAGTTAGTGGGTCCAATGGCGTTAACCCACCTTTTGGGTTCTTCTTTCTGCGGCCCTGATAGACCACTAGATCCGAATTCATTAGCGGGGACAATTCGCATAGTACCTGTAGTCAATCTCCCTGGTTACCGTATGAGGAGCCGTTATTTCCCTGATGGCAGAGATTTGAATCGTGAGTCTCCAGGTACAGAAACTGGGAATACCACTTCTCGTGTGGCGAATCGTATTTTCCAGAATGTGATTTTGGGATCTGATTACGTCATTGACCTTCATACTGCAGCACGTGGAAGGACAAACTTGCCTCAAATTCGAGCTGATTTAGCCGATGCACCTAGTAATGTGGTTGCACGTGGCTTTGGTATCGAGGTGATATTGGATTCCTTGGGCCCTCGTGGTTCTTTTCGTCGTTCAGCCAATGAGATGGGAATTGGATATGCTACGTATGAGGGAGGCGGTGCAAATACATCTGAAGCTGGAGCAGTTCAAGTTGCTCTTTACGGGATTCTTAACGTAATGCGTTCTCTCTCAATGATTCCTGGTCAACCATCTAGGCCAAGTGCACGATTGCTTGCCCATGGGTCTACATGGATTCGATGCGATCAAGGAGGATTGCTAGACATGCGCTCCCCTGCTGGACGTTTTGTAGAAGAGGGCGAGGTTGTAGCCACAATTACAGATCCTGAACGCCCGGGTGCAATTGCAAATGTCCTTTCTCCCAGTCGAGGTCTCTTGATTTGTACGGCAACCAACCCATATGTCAATTCAGGAGCACCTGTAGGGCATCTTCTTCCAATTCATAGAGGAATTCGAGCGGTTGAATCAATGTTGAATGATGAACGCCAACTAGTTCCTTCAGGAACTGATGGAGACCCACCTTGGAGAGAAGAGACAGAGGTAGATGAGATTCAGGTAGAAGGTGAATGGATTGCAGGAAATGTCGATGGTGGATGGCATGCCGAACTAAATTCTTCGCCTTCATCTGTTACGGCAGAGGAAGAGGCTGCAGAATCTTGATAGAAAATTCATCGCCTTCTGTCGTTGAAATTGGGAGCATCTGGTAATTGATTATCATACATTGATATCTTTCTCCTCTCATGAATTGGAGGGGGACTCCAAGCTTTAACTTCCTGTTGTTGTTTAGAGATTCTAGACATTAAAATTACAATTAACAAAACAATAACAATTCCAAGAATAATGAGTATTGCCTCTTTAGAAATGGGTAGCTCGTTCAATGAATTGGAATCTTCTTTGCCTGAATCTGAGGTGGAATCATCCTCTTTTTCTTGTTCATCATCGATTGGTTCAGGCTCAGGTTCAGGCTCAGGCTCAGGTTCAGGCGGTGATTCTGCAATCAAACGTACGGCCCAACTTAGTTCGATTGTTCCTTCTGCATCTTCTAGAAGGAGAATGTAAACTACAGTAATCCTTCCCTGGATACATGTAGTTGCTTCAAATTCATCTAATGGATTATTACAGTCAATTTGTGCAACATTTAATTCTGAACTAGTCACATTCAAAATCTGGGAATCTCTATACCAAGTTTCATTCAATTCAACTCCATCCGGGGCACCGCTCCACGAAAGAGACATCGAATTATTGGTAATTGTATGTTCAAAGAAATTTGAATTAGGATGTTGAGTAAGAGCGGCTTGACGATCTACATTTTCATCAACAATTGAATCACAGTCATCGTCAATTCCATTCCATAGTTCGGTAGCGCCCGGATGAATTGTAGAATTGTTGTCATTACAATCAAATAGCCACAAAACCCCATCAGAATCTGCGTCTATTTCAGGAGTTAGTGGGTCGGTTGAATGAATGTTAACTTCATCTCCATCAGATAAGGTATCATTATCTGTGTCGCTGTTATTTACTCCTGTTCCATAAACATGGAATTCATCGTAATCATACAGACCATCATTGTCGGAATCGATGGTAAGGAATGTTTCATCGATTTCAGTATCACAGTCTTGATCAATTCCGTCAAGAATTTCAATGGCATTAGGGTATATTGAGGCATTACTATCCTCACAATCTTGGAACCAATAATATCCATCACTATCTTCATCCAAATCAGCTACCAATGGGTTAGTTGAATGAACCAATACCTCATCCCCATCGGAAAGACCATCCGCATCTGTGTCGGCATTGTTTGGGTCAGTTGAATGAGAATGATATTCTGCATGGTCTGTCAATCCATCTCCATCAGAATCCATAAATTCAAACCCTTCATCAACGAGTAAATCACAGTCATCATCGATGCCATTGAGTAATTCTGGCCTTCCTGGATTTATGTTGGGATCATTATCGTCACAATCTGCAAACCAGTAATATAAATCCGAATCTGCATCTACATCAATCACTAAAGGGTCACTCCCATGAATCAATACTTCTTCTCCATCTGTTAGTCCGTCGCCATCGGTATCAGACAGATTTGGATTCGTTAAATTAACCAATACTTCAGTCCCATCATCTAATCCATCACCATCAGAGTCAGGGTTATTTGGGTCTGTAGATTCATTCAGAATTTCATCTCCATCGTTCAGTCCATCTCCATCTGTATCTGCAATAGAAGGATTTGTACCATGTATATTCGTTTCATTTACATCGGTAAGTCCATCGCCATCAGAGTCTCTGTATTCGTCTACTCCATAGAATTCCAGATGCCAATCATCAAAAGTCCCAGTATCTCCATTTGCCTTATCTTCTACTGATAATGTCCAATCACCTAATGCATATTCATCAAGGTGTCTTTCTGAACCAAATGACCATGCAGTGTAATCACTTCTTGCATCTCCATGTTTCTCGCTTAGGATAGAATTGGTTCCATCAGGAGAGGTGAGAATGATTTCCAAGTCTCCCCTTGCTGAGTGAGTGATATTGACTACAATATTCACATGCTCAATTTTTAGATCTTGATTAACAGTAATGGTGTCTGTTACTGGAGCTCCATTATCGGGGATAGAAGTTCCTGGGCTAGAACACGATGTTCCAAATGATGTTTCAGTTTGTAATTTAGTCCAATTTGCAGCTAAGGTAACAGCTGCATGCGCATCAACAGCTCCAAATCCATACTTGTGTGAAATATCATGTCCTGCTCCATTTGTACTCCACGAAGAATCACTGGCATCATTTTTCCTAGCAGAGTGTGCCAAAATCCCCATTACATCTCTTGCAGTAAGAGTAGGATCAACCTCAAGAATTAGTGCGACTACTCCAGAGACTAATGGGGTTGCAGAAGAAGTACCACCAAAACTAGGATTAATGTCTCCAGAATTATTGTAACCTCCACTACCTGGAATATCTGTTGTGTGTATCCCCCTTGAACCACCATTTGAATGAGCTACGACTAGTACATTTGCTCCTGGTTCAGAGTACCAAGATTGAGTTCCATCATTAGTAATCGCACCGACTGAAATTGTTTGTCTAGCATTTGCATACCCATCATAATTTGAATTATCTACATCACCATGCCCATTTCCTCCAGCCCATGTAATTACATTCCCATACCCATTTCGACCTGTTGTGAAATCAGATTCAAAGGCAGCAACGGTAAGTGGCCCAGGCCCAGTTAGAGAGTAAAGCCAACTATATGCATCACCATCAAAGGGGCCCCATGAGTTACTGTAAATATCATTATTTTGATCATCTAAACTTAGAGCATTTGCCTCCATAGAATCGGTTTTTCCACATGCTATTAACAGAGATCCACTCATATCTGCTCCATATGCTACTCCAGCAATTCCGTAGTTGTTATTTCCCCGTCCTCCAGCAACTCCTGCAGCCGATGTTCCATGTCCATTTCCTGAAGAAGGTGTAGGGTCTGCATCATTATTGCAATAGTCATAGGAACCTGATGCTTGATAACCGGACGATAAATCAGTATGAGTGTGGGCAAATCCATCGTCAATTATTGAAATTGTAACTCCGCTACCATTAGCAATATCCCAAGCAGCAGTGACATTTGCATCTTCGCCTACGGTCCCTCCTCCTTGTCCAGAATTAATCAAGTGCCATTGTGAACCAATTTCAGGATCATTGAGTACGGCCCTAGGTTGATGTTCTTGTAATCTATCAGGTAGACTTCTTTCTATCAGTCCAGCTAGTTCTAAATCAGAGAGAATTTCAGGAGCATTGATTGAGTCTTCAAATATCCAAATCCAAGCCCCTTCAAGGAAAGGTGCTGCCTTTATTTCGACTTTCGAATCAATCCAAGGTTGAATAATTTCAGGTGTTAATGTAGATAGGACCAACCATTGTTCTGGTGGTTCTTCTGAAACAGAGTTTTCAAACGCTTCAACTTGAAAGAATGCTCTTTGTACAGCTCCAGAATAAGTATGGAAGACTTCTTCAGTTTGTGGCATCACCGGTTGCGAAGTTGAAAATGGGGCCATTAGTGACAGCAACATGAGTGCAGTAAGTGTGCACACTGCCCCGCGCATACATGGTCATGGGTTCCGAAGCGTCATAGTGGTTTGCTATGCAGAATGAAAACCCTCAACCACATTTTTGACTTCTTCATCAGTCATCAAACGCCTTTGTGACTTTGCCACTTCGAATAGATGTGCTACTAGATTTTCGTCGGCTTGGTATCCATTTTTTTCAAGCCAATATACAATGTTTGAACGCCCAGACATGTGTCCAATTCTAATGATCTGTTCTAGGCCGAAATCTTGTGCAGGCACTCCGCTGTAAATCCGATCTGCTAACCAATCATCTCCCTTTTTCATCGCTTTAACCACGGCACTAGCATGAACGCCAGTTCCAGTTTCAAAAGCATCTTGGCCAAAAACAGGATAGTTTCTAGGTAGAGCAACTTCGACATATTCATTCGCTTTTCTCATATATTCACTTAGCGAAGTAAGATCGTTATCGATGGCGCCCATTAATTTCAGGTTCACTAGAGTTTGATCGATAGGAGCATTTCCTGCTCTTTCTCCAACTCCTAGGGCTGTACCATGAATTACATCAGCACCCGCATAGTATGCAGCAATATTGTTTGCAACTCCAAGTCCTCTATCTTGATGTCCATGCCAGTTTACTTCGATATCTCTTCGTTTGAATCCAGCATCTGGAATTACTTCATCTTGCACAAATCGAAGTAATTGTTCTACTCCGTTGGGTGTGACGTGTCCACATGTATCGCACACACAAAGCCGATCTGCTCCGAGTTCCAATGCTCGAGTATAGACCTCTTTGATATCTTCAGGCTTCGATCTAGTAGTATCCTCGGTTACGAACATGACTGGGATATCGTTGTCTACAGCAAATGAAATTGCTTTTTCTGCTGTTGATACAATTTTTTCCATAGTCCAATTTTCAGTGTACTGGCGAATCGGACTCGTACCAAGGAAGGCACTAGCTTGGATTTGCATTTCGTGCTTTGCTTGCAGATCAACCATTGGTTCAATATCGCTTACAACAGTTCGGACAGCACATCCTGGCCTGATATCATAGTCGTTTTTTCTGATATGACTCAGCATGGCATCAATATGGTCTACATGGAATGGACCAGCACCCGGGAGTCCTAGATCCACCTTCTGAATACCGAGAGTTTCCATGTGATCAAGCAATTCGATCTTCTCATCTATACGGGGATTTCGAGCAGATGGACTTTGAAGACCATCTCGAAGAGTTTCATCATCAAACCAAATTGGGTGAGGATGGGCCGTTTCATCTCTTACGAAGTCATCTTGGATGAGGTTCCAATCGTAAATCAGGTCCTTCTCGTCCACGACAGCCTCTCCCCGATGAACAAGAGAGGCATGACTCTCGTATCAATGCCCCGCTCTAAGCATCTTGATTGGTTTTGACCTCGTTTCTGATTATCATCATAACCAAAATTACAAGGTAGACAATGGATGCAATAGTGTTTAGAGCACAGATTACCAGTCCAATGAACATCAAAGCCAGATAGTAAAGAGATATTCGAAAAGAATTGAATGCAGATGGTATACGTCCCTTTTCATCAAGATTTTCGTTTACATCAATCATTAGCAATGTTCGGAAATACCACACTCCTAGAATCATGGCAATAGCAGTCCATGCTACTGCACCTTCGGTTCCAACAGCATTGGTATCCATCCATGGAACCGCAGAGATTGCAATTAGTAACAATCCGTAAATTTTCATTTCCAATAGGGTCCTGTCTGCCCCCTTTACCCAAGGCATCATGGGGACTCCTACCTTCTCGTATTCAGATGATCTGAATAGGGCCAGAGCCCAGAAATGAGGTGGAGTCCAAAGGAAGATCAACGCGAACATTAACCATGGAAGTGGCTGCCCTCCAAGGAAAAATGGATTGGAAATACTCAATTCGCTAGATGGAATTGCGGCAGCCCAGCCGATTATTGGTGGAGTTGCTCCAGCAATTCCCCCGATCACGATGTTTTGTGTTGATGTCCGTTTCAACCACATTGTATAGATTAGAACATAGAAAAGAACACTAAAACCAGACCAAAATGCGGCAACTGGATTGGTCATTGCCATGAACCAAGCCACGCCAAGTATTGAGATTGAAATTCCAAACCAAAGTGCATTTTCGGGACTAACTGCTCCCGATGGAACAGGCCGTCTATCCGTTCTGCTCATTTCCGGATCGATATCACTATCGTACCACATGTTGATTGAATTAGCACCACCTGCAGTAAGGAGACCTCCAATGATTACAACGAACATTATTTGTCCAGTTTGAAGCAGTTCCCATTCTCCAGTTAATCTCCATTCTAGGGCATCATGGATTAGAACAGCACATAGTGCAGTGATTTGTAGGAGTATGAGCACTCGTGGCTTCATTAGGGCCACATATGCTCTGATTCCGGTAGTTTCTGGCTCTCTCACAAAGACCCCCCTACAAAACCTAGCATTGAACCATTGGGTTGAGTCATACAAGTAACCATCATTCTTCCTCGTTTTTGCGAATCCCGTGTATGTAGATTAGTATCAAAGAAGAGGAGAAGATAAGCACGGTTAGTGAGGCCAATAATAGATGAAGGACAGATAACCATTCAATAAATCCGGATTCATTGGTCCATGAAATTACATATGCAGCACCTAGAGCCATGTTTCCAACGAATGTACATGTTGCGATGTTTGATAGTTTTCGGATTCGCTCATCTGGAGCCCAATCAAATCGAGTCCACCATAACCATATGAGGATGGAAAGGACGATTATTACAAGCCAACGATGGATGGCTTGAGATTGAATGAAAATATCTTGGATGATGAGTCCTAGAGTACCAGAACAAAGAGGCCATGAGTAGGGGATTCCTGAAACTCCACATGCTTGGTTAGCTCCTTCAGTAGTGGAAACGAATGTTCCAACCAAAAGAACAACCAATGAACCAACAGTCGCTATAGATAATCGATTCATTGTTTTGTTCACGGTTCTGATTTGCATATTTTCTCCAAGATCTCTTCTCCAAGATATATGGAGGGCGATTAGTGAAAGGGTGAATATTAATGCAGAAATTAGGTGTAGACCTACTGACCAATGTTCATTATCCCATTTCACAGTTACATATCCAATGAATCCCTGCCAAATTACCAATACTAACGAGAGAGTTGCCAATCTTTGAGATTCAACAGATAAAGAGAGATTTTGTTTCCTCACAATGAGAAATTGTAGTATTACTAGAGGCCCTAATATAGATCCTGCTAGAAGTCGATGAAACCATTCAGTGAAAATCTGGAATGTTGTATAACGGTGATTTTCTCCCCGCGAGTCAATTTCTTCTGGATTTTCTGCCCACCATGCCGCTTGTTCCTCTGCTGAAACATCAAAACCGAATGTCCCGAAGCATAATGGCCAATCAGGGCAAGATTCTCCTGCGTCGTAGATTCGAATCGTTCCACCAACTGCAATCACGGCTGCAGTAATTAGAATCAATACCATCGGAAGATGATGCCATCGCATCTTCCTTGGCTCCATGAGTATCGGAGGGGTGAGGGGTATTTCAACGCCCGACGACTCCCCTAGTCATGCGTTCCGATTTTTCTTTGATATGTCTACTCGCGATGCTCCTCCTCCTCCCCCCTTCAATTCTTGGAGAACCCATCGAATTGGATGATTCACTTAGCACAGATTCTCCAGGGAGAATTGTAGATGCAGTGATAGTGGATTTGAATACGAATGTGACAGAAGGAGATGGAGAAAATGCTCGTAGAGGGCCGTTGGTAATCGAATTGCATACTGCGACTTGGTGTAGTCCTTGCAGATCTGCTGAGACTCAATTAAACGAGATGTTGAATGTATGGCCTGGCTTAATTGCTTTACATCACCATTCATCGACAATTGACCCCCTTTCAGTAATTGCTAGCAATGAGACGAAAATCCATCAGGGAGTGCATGGTTATCCAACAGTGGTAATTGATGGGAGATGGGTTTTGAATGGGAGCAATCAAACCCATGATTTGTTTGATTTAGTTGCCGAAATTACTTCGAAAGGCGGGACTCGAACGTCTTCTCCAGGCGAAAACAAAATAGAAAATTGGAGTATTGAGAATGGTGTAATTTCGGTGAATCTCAATGTATCTGATCCTTCTCTAAGAGCTGATGTATTCCTAGTGGTAGATGGAGTAAATCATGTTCCTTTGGGTCTTTTATCTGATACAGTGGTAGCTGGACAGACTGATGTAGACGTTAATTCTACAGTTCAGATATCATTGAATGGTTCAAGAGCGAGTTCTATTGGCGATATAGGACAATTGGTAATGATTATCCGAAATCCTGGAGACGCTGAATTGATTGTTGGTTCAGATCGCCCACTTTACGACGGTTTTTTCTCGACTCCCCCAGTTTTTGCGGAGCCCAACCTCTTTGAAGAGAATAAATGGATTATGTGGTTGGTTTTGTTTGGCGGTATCGCTGCATTACTTCCTGCTTTACAACACACATTCCCTCTACTTTGGTCGTCAAGAAGAACTTCAATCGAAGAGGAATGAAGTCTAGTCGTGAGGTTCAATATCCATTGGAAGAAGATCACGCTCGTATTCTAGCATTGCAATCTTCTGTGGGTCAAGAACGAAACGAGTGTTCGCCCCCTCGACTCCATACAACTGAATAAGTTCAGCTTTGAAGTGCTCTCTAAGAGCGTCTTCACTGACATGAATCGGGGCACCCATGCTGATTTGCAGGGCTCTTGCTCCGATGATCCGGGCCTTTTCGAATCTCGTGTGTTCACGGTTTGGCTTGACCATCTTGTATCACCTAACGGCCCTGCGACCTTCGGGTGTGCAATAAGGGCTGCGCCTATTCAAGTCCATTCATTCAACACGTTCGATAAGCATTGCAACTGCGTTTCCTCCACCCAAACAAAGGGTGACAATACCATTACGTCTGTTGGTTCTTCGTAGTATTCCGAGCATGGTAATTAGACAGCGAGTACCTGAAGAACCCAATGGATGACCAAGGCTCACCGCTCCTCCATTCAGATTGAATTTATCTGGAGGGATACCAATCTCTTTAGCAACTGCACATGAGGCAGATGCAAACGCCTCGTTATGCTCGTAAAGATCTACATCCATGGCACCAAGCTCATTTCTTTCCAGAAGTGTATTGATTGCAGGTATTGGTGCGTACATTACGCGTTCAGGTTCAACACCACTAGTACATTGGTCAATGATACGTGCTAGAATAGGCCATCCTTGTTCTGTTGCAAAGTCTTCATCTGCCACCAAAACAGCACTTGCTCCATCATTCAATGTTGAAGCATTTCCAGCAGTGATGGTTCCATCTTTTTGGAAAACAGTTCTAAGTTGAGCCAAAGTTTCTGTACTACTATTTCCCCTAATTCCTTCATCAGTTTTGATGATTAAGGCATCTCCACTTTCAGATACTGTGGTAACTGGAACAATCTCCCAATCAAACCATCCATTGTCCCTCGCATTTGCTGCTCTTTGTTGAGATCTAACAGCGAATTCATCCATTTCGGTTCTAGAGATTGAACATTCTTCTGCGATTACTTCTCCAGTATTCCCCATGTGCATGTCATTGTAGACATCCCACAAACCATCGTGAACCATAGAATGAATCAATTCCTCAGGATTTATTTCATCTCCTTGTTGATATCCTCTGATTAGATGAGGTGCATTAGTCATGCTTTCCATACCTCCTGCAATCACTGCTCTATGTTCTTCTGCTCGAATTGAAGAAGCAGCAATCATGACTGATTTTAGACTTGAACCACATACTTTGTTGATTGTAACACTCGGAGTTGAGACCGGTAAATCCGCACCTAGTGCCACTTGTCTAGCAGGATTTTGGCCAGATCCTGCTTGGATAACTTGCCCCATTAGAACTTCGTCGATGACGCCTTTAGAAGGTTCAATCCCTGCTCTTTGAATTACTCCTTTAACTGCGATAATACCTAGTTCAACAGCACTCATTCTAGAGAAAACACCTCTGTAACGTCCTATTGGAGTTCGCGCTACGGCGCAAATCACAGGCCTTCCCATGGCACTAGTAGAAGGCATCGAGGGAAGAACTTTCGTTTTGTTCAAGCAAAACCATAGAATCCGGGATTAATCAGTTTTGGTCGAAGGTCTTCTCGGATCAAAATGGTGCGAACAGACCACAAATCGGTGAATACACGATATGATGTTGTGGCATCGAGATAATCAACTCCTGAGGAACCTCCAGTTCCTATCCTTCGTCCAATAATTCGTTCCACCATTCGTGCATGACTATGCCTCCATTTGACCATAGACTCTTCCAATTCGATCATTCGATCAATCAGGGTTCTTGGCCAAGACAACAAAGGCAATTCACGGTATGATTCGATGAATAGAAGTCCAGCTCGTGCACGGTCGATTTCTCCATCAGGCATTAGAAAGTCTCTAGCTCCTTGTGCAATTGAAGCGAAGCGTGCCTTCATTGCTTCTGAATCTCCCATTCCCCATTTTGCCATTCTGGCCGCCATTTGTTCTCCATGTTGAACTTGTGCAGCAATGTGTGATTCAACATATGATTGGACAATATCTCCATCATCATCATCTCCTGGAGATGAACCCATGATTGGAGTTCTTCCTAGCCATGCCCTAGCAGTATCCCAAAGACTGGGCTCGTCCATCCGATCTTCCAATCTTTTCAGTGCCTTCGCCCCACTCTCTGATTCCTCCGCCATTTTCCTAAATCGGGCAATGGGATCCATGCCTCCGGTCCTCTGTTCATTAGAAAGGCCAACAAGAATCTCAAGTTCCCTCATTTGGTAGGATTCAAATCCAGATGCGCTTCCTAAACCATCTCTGAATGCTAGGAAATCTTGAGGGGATAGAGTTTCCATCACTGTCCATTGTTGGGCCATTAGTCTGAAGATTTCTGTTATGCGCCCTAGTCTATGGACTACCGCCGGAATTTTATCTTCTGAAACTTGTTCTGATGCAAGAGTATCTCTTGATTCAGCTAATTCACGAATAACTTGTTTGAACCATAGTTCAAAAGTCTGGTGAACGACGATAAAATGCATCTCATCAGCAGATACATCATTGCCGTGTTGCAACGAAAGTAACTCCTCTAAATTCAGATAGTCCCCATAACTGGAACGTCCTCCAGAACCCCCGCCCATGTACTGCATCAGTGGGTTCGGTTTGTAATGCATTTCGACTCATTGCTAAATTCCTTAGTTTGGAAAATCGTCAATAACCACATACTTGACCGGTTCCTAATGGCGGAAGGCGCAATTCCACTTTCCGAGTGGGTGGATTCGTATGACTGCTCAGCAATCACTATCGGAGTAGTGGCTTCACATTCGTCGTTACAGATACTTCATGGTGCTCGCCAAGAGGGATTTCGTACATTGGGGATTTGTGTAGGGGAAGAACGCCGAAAAATGTACAGTGCATTTCCCGGAGCAGAACCCGATGAATGGTTGATACTCGATAACTACAAGCAATTGATGGATTATGGTGAATTCCTTAGAGAACGAAATGTGGTAATGATTCCTCATGGTTCATTGGTTGAATATCTTGGACCGAATTTATTCCAAGAACTAGGTGTCCCTACCTTTGGAAATCGTAACATCTTGGAATGGGAAGGAAGTCGTGAAAGGCAACGAATCTGGCTTGAATCCGGAGGATGTGAAATGCCCAAGGTGATAGATGATCCAAAAGACATCGATGGCCCGGTGATTGTGAAGTATGCGGGAGCGAAAGGTGGCAGAGGTTATTTCATCGCTCGAGACTTCAGAGATTTCAGAAGAAATGTGGATTTAGATGAGGAATTTACAATTCAGGAATATGTTCTAGGAACTAGATATTATTTTCAATTCTTTTTCGATCCAATTCCAGATGATGGGTATCAGGTAGAGGGGATAGGTTCGAATTCCAATCAATCCTTAGGTCGATTGGAATTGATGAGTATTGATCGTCGTGATGAAGCCAATGTTGACGAATTCTACAAGTTAGGAAGTCTTCGTGATTTGAGAGACATGGGTCTTGAACCATCATTCGTCGTCACTGGAAATACACCCGCAGTTCTCCGAGAATCTCTTCTTCCAAAGGCCTTCAAACTTGGTGAAGGTGCAGTAGCCGCTTCAATGGAGTTAGAAGGATGTGAGAAGGGAATGATTGGCCCCTTCTGTTTAGAAACAATTGTTACAGACAAACTTGAATTTAGAGTGTTTGAAGTTAGTGCTAGAATTGTTGCAGGCAGCAATGTTGCTGTAGGGGGATCACCTTATTCAGACATCAATGAATCAGGGATGAGCACCGGACAACGTATCGCACGATGTATCAAGAAAGCAATCGAGAAAGATAGATTACTCGAAATTCTTTCATGATTATTTGTTGGAGATAAGATTCAGATCTTCAATTATGCTTAGGTTACCTGGAGGAAGACAACCCAGAACATCATCTTGAACAAGGCCTGTTGCCTTAGCAATTCTATTTGCCACAGTTTCCTTTTTCTCAATACCTGGTTGAATTCTAACCCATCTTTCGCATATTGCAGAGACTGTCGAATGTGTGCCAACTAGAGGCAATGGAATTCCGTTGATTGCTACTACTCCTAGTGTTAATTCAGTTGGCATGTTTCGATGCCATGTTCTTTGACCACGAATAACAAATGCACCTCTTCCCAAAGATTCCCCTGTTTCTGCAGTTTTCGAAACTTGTGTGGAACGTACATGGAATGCAGTTGCTGCACCACTTCCTGAACCCCATGCTCTAGACCAACAAATTGCGATTTGTGCGGCTTCAGCGAGTACATCATCACTCAGTTCTCCAAAATCAGGTGATTGAGTTAGTCTTAGTGAAGGCACATGTTCAGGCAAAGATGGGTTAGGCGCAGAATCTGTTTGAAATCCTTCTGAAATCCTAATTGAACAAGATGGTGCACCGTGTAAATCTGCATGAACATAGATGTCATCTTTGCCTAGATGTTTCTTTACCACCGCATCATTTCCTTTGGCATCTCTTCCTCCTACCATCAATCGACCATCAGATAGCATGGCCCATCTATGACGTTCAAACCAAATCCGTTTGGATCTTTTGATTCTCCCCACTCTACCAGCAGCCTCGTCCTTTGCCCGCTTTTTCTTTTCTTTGCGCTGTTTCCTTTCAGTTTCTTCTAGAGCCTTTACTGCTCCCTTTGATTTATCCTTTAATGTCCTTGCAACTGAAAAATATCGTTGAGCATTCTGGTGAACAGTTTCTTCAACATACAATTCAATTCGAATGCCTGGGTCTCCATTTTGATTCGGAAGGAATACCATCATCGTTCTATTTGCAGGATTAATCGATTCAATCCATTCAATTTCTTTTACAGACGACTTTACATCCTCCCATCCTTTTGATTGAACTGCGGATCTAACTTGTTCAATCAGTTCATTTACATGAGTAAAATTTTCCGTAATCGATTGAGCTTTAGATTGGGCTTTTTCAGCCTTCTTTTGAAAAGATTCGATGGCGCCTTCTTGTTGTTCTGCCCTTCTTCCAAGTTGGCCTCCAACAGTTTCTTCAGCTTCCCCAGATTCAACCATTTTCTCCATTTCTCTTCTAGCGTATGCTGCTGCATCATGAGCCCCCCACCATCGATCTGCTGCTGCAGAGATCGATGAAAATTCCATTCGTAAATCGCTTTGTAAATGTGCTAAATTTACTGGTGCAACTTCTAGGAAAGGAGGAATTTCACCCGGAGTATCTCCTTTCTCGATAATAGCGAGGGATTCGGTATCCTTCGCCCACGAGAAAGCCGAATCTCCATCGATTCCAGAAAGCAAATTGGATAATTCGTTGAGAATTAAATTACATTGCGATTGATTGAGATCTTTTGCAGGAAGGCTAGGTTCTATACCTGTACTAGAACAGATTGCGTTAGCATATCCTCTGCCTAAATTTGCTTTTGCAGCCAATGTTCGGACAAGATCTGAATCACTAGAATTTAGAATTTTGACTAGATTATCTGAACTAAGTTCACGAGGATCAACTTGGGCTGGAGGCCACTCGTAGGGTACTCCTCTCTTCAGAGTTCTTGAAGCGTATTCAGTAGAGGTTAGTGGTTGAATTATGATTCCTTCAGGGTCTAGAAGAATTACATTCCCATCTCTAAACATTTCAATGACTAGGCGATGTATCCCTGTAGCCGTATCGATATGTAGGGTGATGATACGATCAAATCCATGTTGTGTTACGTCAACTAGCCTTCCATTGCCCAAATGCTTCCTTAGGACCATGGCAAAAGGAGAGGGGCTCATTGGCATTGGACGATCTCTATCGGAAAGATAGAGGCGGCGCCCTCGAACGATTACTAAGTCCGAAGCTCCTTCTTTTTTGGAATTTAATCGAATCATTACTTGTTCCCAATGTGGTTGGTATGATTTCCTGATTCGTGCACCGATATGTGCTCTAAGTTCCAAAACCATTCGAGCGAGATCAAAGCTCGAGGAGTGTTCACGCATCGCGACCGCCGAGTTAAGGAGCCTATCGACCCTTCAATAGGCAATCGCTTGAATAACCGTGAAATTTGCTTACCATTCGTGCAGCCTACAGTACCGAGCATGGGCGCTCCAACGTCTCCATCCTTGAAATTGAATTCTAGAAGTGAAAATCCCGAATCTATGGGAGAGAATGATCGAGGTTTGCGATGTTTTTGGTATATTCCAATGATGAAAATTTCAGATGGAGAAATGTCTCCAAATGAAGATTGGGGGATACATGTAGAATCTGATTGTCTTGCTGGGTTAGCTGCAAATGTAGCTGGACAGATGGAGGAAGATGGTGTAGTAAATGCGGAGGGATTAGCCCTAGATCTTTGTTTCTTATTCGGCTTTGATCACGAATATTTCCATCATTGTGTTGATTCCGCTTGGACTGCCCATATGCAAAGAATGATGGCAGTAGATGGGAAAATATCTGAGCAGTCAACAATCTATAGAACGAAATACTCGGAAACTATCAGTAAGGAAAAAGAGAATTGGATTTTGGTTGAGGAGACCTTGGCAAATGCTCACATTGTTCGGGATCCAACGAGGTTAGGTGGGCTTCGAGAAGCCTTCCTTCGTTACGGTCTATTGCCTCATCCCGACGAATGGATTCG
>JASLJW010000005.1 GCA_030747885.1 Candidatus Thalassarchaeaceae archaeon | reverse complement strand
TTAGCGGGACAGGAAGTTCCCCACGTCCATATCCATGTAATCCCAAGAACGGAAAATGATGGGGGTTTGTCGATGATGGCTTGTTGGCCAGATTCGCCACCAATTGGGGGAGAACCTGATTTTGAATCACTTTCGAAATTAGCTGGATTATTGAAGCAATGAGGAAGAAATATGCAATCACCATCTGGTTTGGATGTTGAAAGATCTTCAGCGCCATATGATCCGAATGTGGATTCTTCAGCATCGTCTCAACGCCTCAACAAGAAAACCCTCCTCAATAAAATTCGATGGAGGCATGATGGAATTCATCCTGGTTCTAAGTTAGCTTGGAATTTTCTTCGTTCCATGCTACGTTTGTCATGGCATACTCAATTTAGGACCCGAGAAGAAACAGGCTCCGAGAAAATCGAAGAAGATAGGGGAATGGTTGCCTTAGCATGGCACACCGCCGGTCTTGTAGATCCAATGGTAATTGTCCAGTCATGCAAGAAACGCTTCATCATGGTAGGCCGCCATGATTTGATGACTCGCCCCATTCTTGGCCGTTGGTCTCGTGCCATTGGTTCACAACCAGTTTTACGTCAACGTGAGATTGATGAAGGAACCACTAACCCCGAATTTGCAAAGCACATTAATGATAGAAGTCTACTCACAGTTGCTCATACAATTTCTGGTGGCAATGGTTGCATCATTATGCCTGAAGGAACCAGTCAAACTGAACCAAGAATGATGCCATTACGTTCTGGACCAATGAGAATTGCATTGAATGCAGCAGCAGCAGCCCAATCAGAAAATCGAAAATTACCATCAATAAGGCCAGTTGGTTTGCATTTTCGAACAGCATGGGAATTTCGAACTGATTGTTATGTTGAATTTGGTGATGAGATTGAGATTTCAGATTTAGTAGATGAATCCGTAGTTGAATCGTTGATGGATGGACGTTGGGCAGAACCCTCTAGAGAAAATGTAAACGAACTTAGAAATCGAATCAAGAATTCGTTAGACATCTTGACTCCAGATGCAGATTCTTGGGAAGAATTTCATTCTTGGTCAATTATTTCACATGTGGAGAAATCTAACCTTAACGAACCACACAAGAAATGGAGCGATGAAGTACATGGTATACGTTCCGTAAGAGATAGAATTAGATCCGGTGAATTAAATGATGAGATTATGGCACCAGCAATAAGAATTGAAAATAAATTAAGTTCTAAAGGACTCGACCCTCGATCTATTGATTCAAATGGAATAAGAAAAGACAGCATAACCACACACATCAAAGGCATTTTTGGTTTGATGTTGATGTTGTTAATGGCTCCACTTAGTGTTATGACTTTACCTCAGGCATTGTTGGCATGGTGGTTAGGAAATAATTCAGACGAGGGATTAGATGCAAGAAGCACATTCCACGTCTTAGCAATCACCTTTTCTCCGGTTTTGATATGGCCATTTTTTACCATTCCATTAGCTGTTTATATTGCCCTTACTTTCGTCCCAGAATATGTTTACTTCTCTTCAATAGCCATGAGTATTCTTTTCATACCCGTTCTTCATATTGCAAACTTGATATTTTTAGTGGGATATGATGTATTTTGTGATTCACGAACTAGTATTACTAGGGGTCGAATGAGAAATTCCAAAGATTCCCACTTAATCTCTGAAGATATTGCTCTCATCCTCGGATTCCTGAAATAGGTCGAGCTCAACGCACCCATCATGGAAACGAGCGATGCCATGAAATCTGTCCAGAAATGGCTTGCAGAAGAAGGCCTTGAATCCAAGTCTTTGTCAGATAATAGGGCCGAAATGCACCTACATGTGCGCTACCCCCCAACAAGAAACGGACATCTTTTCAATATTGTAATTCCAAAGAATCGTTCGTTAGTGATTGTGGGATCAGTAACTCGTGTCGATGCTGCACAACAGCGAGAAATGACATCACACTCAGAAGCAGAACCTGTAGCATGGGAGGAATGGTTACACGAAGCCAGACTCGGATTAATCAAAGGAGGGTTTGATTGGACATTACACATTGGTCGAAAAAGTGAGAAAAGCGGCCCACTACAAGCATTCAATATATCTAGACCGATTTGGTTTGATGGATTATCCCAACATAATTTCTTAGACACTCTTCGAAGAATTTGGCTTAGCAAATTGGCTATTATTCACGAAATCCGATTTTCATATGGGCAAGGAGAAGGTCAACCCGGGCCAGTTGATGATTGGGAGAATCAAGACCCTGAAACGAATCAAAACCAAACACCAGAGGTCCAAATTAAAGACGAGATGTCTTTTGGTTCGTCATTCGATGTAGATGAATGGGTTTAACCCAAAAATTTGACCCAAAGAGGGTTCGCTTAAGTATGGGTCAACACCGTTTGTTGCTTGCTGAACCGTAGGTGCCCACTATGACTTACAGAATGAAGACCAATAGCCTAATGCTCACAATCTTAATGGTTTTGAGTACTACAATGATTATGCCCTCCGATGAGGTAGAAGCTGCTGAAGTAGTAATTACAGATGCAGTTCGAGTCGTAGATGGGGGCCCAATGAATGAAAGAATGGTGGACATGGTAGCAGATAGTGAAGGCAACATTCACTTTGTATGGAGTAGGAATACACAACATTTGTTTTACACAATGTTGGATCCTAGAGCAGATACAGATGGTGATGGACAAGCAGATCCACTCATCGACGTCACTCAAATTTCAAACGCCGGGTCCCATCGTGCATGGCACCCAGATATTGCAATTGACAGTGGAGACAGGGTTCACATTACTTGGACAGATAAATCTAGTCAACACGCAATAAAATACACAGTTTTGGATCCTTCATTACACCCACAAGATGGGTCACAAGCAGATCAAAATGTAATTTCAGTAGTCGATGACATGGTAGTCAGTCAACGTCAACAAGATCGCGATTGGCCAGCAATTGCTGTGGATTCAATGGATAACGCCCACATTGTTTGGGAGGATTCATTCGATCCGTTAGAGAAGTTTTACTTCCAACCACAGATTTACTATTCTATGATAGAATTTGACGGCTCTGTTGGAGTTACTGCAATTGACGACTCAATGATTACTCCAGTTATTGGCCACAAAGGCCATCCAGATATTGCAGTTGATGCTGACGATTATGTTCAGATTGTTTGGGATGATACTCGAGGCGGTAAAGTCGAGATGGTAGTTCCAATCGATACATCAGGATCAATGTACTCAGAATGGGCAGATGTTTGTACTGTGTTTTATGGTGGCAGTTTCAGTAGTGGTGGATATTTCCGTGGAATTAAACCAATGTTAGAAGATGCAAACATCACCGTATACGAGACAATTTATGCAATCCTTGGTTACGGAATTCCTTCTGCAGGACAGAGTAACACATGCTCTACAGCATATCAGACTGGCGGCAGCGGTTCACAAGGCCCTCGCCAAACTCACTTAGGACAATATCCTGGTGACGATAGTGGGGGAATCAGAAAACTCCAGAACTTCATCTTTAATGGCGGTTCAGTTACCGGTAGTTCAGGAGAAGATTGGGGCCCATCATCAACCTGGGCCTGTCTTTCATGGAAGGATGCTCAAGGTAACGTACCAGGTAACCCACCAACAGCCTCCGATCACAAATGGAATCCGAATGCAACTAAGATAGTAATTCCAATTTCAGATGAGGGTCCACGAAATGGAGATCCAGCACAACAAGCAGATGATACATCATCAATCAATGAAGCCCACGATGCTTGTGTTCGAGCGGGAGTAGTTCCCGTTCCTATGGCGGGTAGTACATGGGGTGGAGGCACACAAATCCAATCCCATATGTCGGATTTAGCAAATTGTCCAAATGGAGTTGTGAATACAAATCCAAGAATCTGTCCGGGTTCAACAATTCGTAATACAGATGCAGGAGGAGAAGTGTATAACTTCCCTGCTTCTGGCGGCGGGTCCCAACAGATGCAATTGTTAGTTGAAGCAATGGTATATCTTGCAACCAACAATTCACGAGAGATATTCATGACAGTTCTATCTCCGCATGCTTTGCTAGACAATCCATCTCCTGGATGGACTAAAGGAACATCAGCAACAAGTACCTCTGGAAATGCATACACTGAGGACATTGGTCCAGAAATGGATTCAAATGGCTATGGACATCTAGTTGTGGTAAACGATACTCGAATCACATTAGATGATGCATTTAGTTTCCATCCATCTATCGCAGTAGATAGTCAAGGAAATACCCATCTTGCATGGATGGATGGCAGAGGATATGGATTTGAAAAGAATGTAAATTATGAGGTATTTTATACACGTCTAAGATTGCGTGGAGCTGCAACTTGGGATGGTGTTGAAAGCGGCCTACCATCTTATGGAATCAAGCAAATTGTAGATACTAGAATCTCTGATTTTGAAGGGCCCAATGGGATTCCTCAAGGCACACCATATGCACCATCTTCGTATATGCCATCAATTCTTACAGATGCGCGAGACAACGTTCACATTACTTGGCTTGAAAATAGTAATGCTTCACAGGGCGAAGCAATCATGTATGCACGTTTGAATCACACAAACGATCAACCTTCATGGCCCCTCAATTCGATCGCAGCAGCAGTTCTTGATCCATGGGAACCAACTGAAGTTTCAACATGGCAATCCGATAAGTTGGGACCCAATTCAGGAAACTCCCCTGAATTAAGCCAACCGCCTGCTTTTGCAAATGACTTAGGTAGTGGAGCTCACATTGCATGGTCTGATACCAATAAGTGCAATGAAGAGTCGAATTCGAACACCTACACGTTATGTTATGTGCATGTATTGACCGGCCAAGTCGAAGTAGGATTACAAGAAGGAGAGACATTCTATCACGTGATTGAACCAAGTGAACAAACAATGTACAATCTTTCAGTGAATAATACAACACCTGGCCCACCAGATCTTGTTGCAGATACCTTTTCTATCAACTTGAGTGGAGTTCCACTAAATTGGTCAGCCACAGTATTTTTCTCCAATAATCACACCACCATTTTCCCTGACACTGCAATTTATCTCAAGGGTGGAGAGAAGATTGAGATATACATGCGAGTAATTGCACCATCTATCTATCAAGCGAATGATGATGAAGTTGCAAACATCATTGTTTCTGCGATATCATACAAAGATCCTGCAATTCGTAGTGATAGATTGACAAGTACTCTGATGGATGTTGTTCATGGGATTCAACTCGATACAAGCCATACTCAAAGTGATATTGAGCAAGGTGGTACTGCAATTTTCTCAATTACGATAACAAATACAGGAAACGTGTATGACACATTCCAATTCTATGATCCAAATACATTAGAGGGTCAGCAAGAATGGCTATTGCCATATGGTTGGGGTATCAAATTCCCTCTTACTGTCTCTTTGGAACCTGGAGCATCCGTAACCAAGAATTTGGAAGTCAATGTTCCTACAACACAAGAACCGGGAACATGGGTTGTTTTCGTTAAGGGCTGGAGCACTGGAGAACCAGTAAAATCTGTTGAGAAAGGAACATACGATGTTCTAGAGCTTTGGATCAATGTCTCAATTCGTTCTTCTGGAAACATTGAGTTTGAGATATTTGATACAACAGAAGAAGTATTTCCAGGAGATTTGAATTCCGATCTTACAAAGGATGAAGGATGTGCCGCATACACAATCAAGGTGAAGAAGAACTTCGCCCCCGGCCTTCTAGTATTTGCAGTTCTTGGGGGCCCTGAGGAATGGAATACTAGTGTCCCCCTAAATCAATGGCGACAAGATAATTGGTTTGTCCAATTGGATTTCAAGAACGCCCCTGACTATACTGAAGAGACTCGCTACGACCCAACTGTTCCACGATATTGGGCAGATGTGGGCGTTCCACGCGATGTCGTTGCAACTGTTTGTGCGCCAGCCAATGCTGATGCAGGCATTGGTCCAGCAGTGAAAATCAAGGCTTACTTACAAGGATCTCCAAAGGTATCTGACGAACGACTACTCTCTACAACAGTCAAGCATGTATACGTTCTCGATGCATCCACTGAATCACTTGAGAATGATATGAATCCTGGAGAAACATGGGCAGTTCCAGTTAATGTGTTGAATGGAGGAAATGGCCCCGATCGATACGATATGAGAATCACTTCAATTTCTGATTCGAATGGGTTAGCACAACCATGGAATGTTGAGATTTTCCGTTCAGACATGACTGAATTGCAACGTGACGAAAATCAGACTGTTATGATTCAAGTCAACACCCCAGATCAAGTTGCAGCAGGACAATATTTTGTTACCACCTCAATCTTTTCAGAAGAGGCCTTTGAAGGTACTAAACTTCGTGATGTTATTCAACTAACAATCAATGTGAATGAATTCCATGATATGCAAATTTCATTGGATCCTTATGTAGAGAGTGCGGTTAAAACAACTGCACCAGGAAGAACCGTTCGCTTTATCATGAATTTAACCAACAATGGGAACGTTCCAGATATTCCTACAATGCACAATCACACACTGAAGGGTGATGGTACATGGGACATAGAACCAGGAATGAATGCTCTTGCAGGTTGGGCAAATCCACATGCAGTAGAGTTTGCACTCCTTGATGGATTTGAAACAGAATATCCAGTCGAAAGACTATGTATTGAAATTCAGACAGATGAAGATAAACCAGACTTTGATTGCTATTACGATGTCTTCACTGGAACATGGACATTCCCACCTATGCCCGCATATACTACGATTCAATTGGTCGCAATAGTCAATGTTGGGTCAGATGCAGCGTTAGGAAATCGAAACATTGGCATCAAGACACTTTCAGATTTTGGCAGTTCACTTGATGGAGGGGATGATGATGAAACTCCAGAGTGGGCGGACTCTTGCACAATCGATACAGATAACGATGGATTGGCAGATAATGATCCAGGCTGTGACTCAAATGAACAGATTCTTTCTCTTCGTTTGAGAGCACCTAACCTTGTTTTCGTTGGTGATGTTGAGATTTCAGAAGAGCAGGCCTCTGCAGCTGTTGGCGAAATGATTCCAGTTCAGGTAACAATTCAAAACACAGGAAATGTTCACGCTACAGATATTAATATCATTCTCTGTGTCGGTGAGATTGATGATATTCGAAGTAATGGTTGTGAAGAAGAGGACGTTGTTTATCGACGAGTAATTGGAGCTTTGATGCCAACTGAAAGTTCGGATGAAGGAGTAACTATCACACTTCTCTATCCTGTAACAGCAGGTAGCGATCGAGTGGTTGTAGTTATTGATCCAGAATTAAATATCGTTGAAGTTAGTGATGATGACAATTATCTCGAAGTCGATGAGAAATTACAATCAAATAATCCAGTAATTGATGTTGCAATGGTTGTTGTTGGCAAGTGGTCAGTTCCAACTATTATTATGGCTGCGACTGTAGGTTTGCTTGGAGTTGCAGGTTTGATGATGATTTCTCGTAGAAAGGAAGCATTGGACCGTGTTGCTGAACAAAGCAGCCTCCTCCAAGAAGCGGATGATGACGTACGATTCTGAAATTTCCCTTATCCTTGAATCCACCAGGGAAGGGGGGTTGACGAATCTGCTGGGATGAAAGCATCGTCTGGGTTTGTATTAGCAAGATGCCCTCTAATGCCTTCAATTACCACATGCATATCTTTTGATTGAATCAATAGATCCCTTGCAATTCGATCTAAATCCAAGGGGCGCCTAGGGTTGTCAAGAATTGTATGAACAATTGAACGCTCTTTGTATGTTTCAAACTCCCCATCTACAGTTTTTGATACTCGCCTCAATACATGTTGGTGAAGAGCAACCAAAGCATCCCTTTCTGAATCAATGTTGTCTAACATTCCTTGAATTCTAGCAATATGTCTTGCCCCTTCAGAAATTGACATTCTCCTCCTCCCCCCAATTTTGTTTGCAATTTCCATTGCAGGATTGGGCAAATTTTTCGAAGAAGAAAGATTCACCGGACTTCCTTTTGGTAGTGGAGTATGCTTCATTCTGAATAGATCCGGACCTAGATCCATTCTGAGGCTAAATGATTGTTGAACAGTGTAAATTTTCTTTGGAGGACCGCCTTTTTGAGAAGCCACCTTTTCTGATTCCACAAATCCATTTTCTTCCAACACATTGAGATGTTTAACGATGGCTTGCTGACTAACATCCAAGTGTTCTGATAGTTGTAATGGATAATGAGGCTCTCGAACCAACCGTCTAAGAATCTCTCTTCGAGTAGGATTACTTAGGATGTCAATCGCGCAATCGAAGTCCACCATGTCTTCCCAACCTGAGGTTAGGTAGTGACGCTTCTCGTAAAAACTCGTTGGGGGGAAACCCAATTTCAACCAGAATCCCAATTCTTCCAATCCTCGCCATCTTCATCGTCTTTATTTTCAACCTCACGACGCTTGTTTTCAATCGGCTTTGATTGAATTATTTTCCTTGGTTCAGGATTTCTATCAACAAAAGGAGATGGAATAGGCCTTGATGGTTTAGCCACTCCCTTTACTTCCGAAGGGTCCATTTTTCCTTCTCTGATTTTATACAATTCATCTGTGGTAGGGATTTGATTAGTAGGCAATCCTGTCATGACTATTTTTTGCTCCTTTTTCTCTCTTCCAATAACTAGGTGTATGATTAGAGATATTGGAAGTATTAGTAATCCCAAGCAACATGATAAAAATGCAATGATAAGAGCAGGTTCTTGCATTGCTTGTAAATCTACAGCTTGATCATCTACAACATATAGATTCGAAGTAGAATTTTCATTACTGAAATCATACACTCCACTATCACTTATTGAAATGGTTCCAACCGAATCATAGATTATTGTACCACTCGAACCTGTTCTTTGTGGTTGCATCCATGTCGGTGAAGAAATGTCAATTACATTTCCTTGTGAATCTGTGATTTCCACATCTAGCAAACCTTCAGTTCCAATTTCATCGACAATTCTCAAGATTGTATAGATTCTTCCTGGCTGTAGTTTGATTGATTCGTTTGAATTTGGAGCCACAACCCCAATATTATTGATTTCAGGGTCCAATAAATCCTCGACATCATCCATAGAATTGGTGAATGAAATAATTGCAATTCCAATCAGGACAATTGCTGCAATAGCCAACCATTTTCCCCACGGGCGCTTCTTTTCCCCCACGGCCATGAAAATGAATAGCCCCCTTTATTCTTAGTTTTCTTTCATCCACCAAGGCCAAATTCTGCTAATTTTTGTGGTAAATATTCATCTGTAACATAATCTAACCCATATTTTGCAAGAGATTGTTGTTCCGCCTTTTTACCATTTTCTAGCATCATATTGATTTGATTTTGCCATGCTCCTGTAGAGAATCTAGGGTCACTCAATTCGGCTTTTAGCGCTTCAATATCTTTGGGCGTCAATTTATCGCTTGGGAGATCATATGCTTCAATATCGTCAGCTGTAATGCCGAGATATTCAGCCCCAGTTGTTGCAAGATATTCTGAAATATGTGCAGTTTTGATTGCACCATAGGCAATACTAGCAAAGATTCTGAATGACCAAGGGTCACAGTCAGCGAATACCATTACCGGTTTATTCCATGCTTCAGACATTCGTTTGATCATTCTTCGAGTAGAGCGTGCCGGCTGTCCTTTGAGATGGATTAATGCGCACCTCGAATCTTCATCAAACCCATTTTCCACCAATCTGTCAAACATTCCACCCGTTTCGATTGCCATAATATAATCCACATCTTCATCGACCAATCTGATTTTTTCAGGTTCAACATTGTATGGCAATCCATACCCAGAATCTCCCACATCATCTCTACAATTTATTCTCATCCAGTCTCCCTTTCGATTTCTTTCTTCGATTGTGACGTTTCCAATCATTCGTGCTCCATCTTCTTCTGGTCGTAATTTGAAATCCTCTCTCATACATTTGGTAACAATTTCAAGGTCTTCAGCAAGATTGTTACTTTCATTTTGAGTTCCAAATTTACCTAGCCCCCACCCTTCTGAGATGTAATACATCTCTCTTAATGTGGAGGATTTTTCAGAGTCAATCATTCCTTCTATGAATTCAATTACATGCAATGCACGGAGTAATTGCCTAGCAGATCCTAAACTGGTAGCATCTCGAATAGTTTGCTTTTTTCCATATTTGTAAACACCCAATCTTTGGTTAAATTCAATATTTGTTTTTG
>JASLJW010000004.1 GCA_030747885.1 Candidatus Thalassarchaeaceae archaeon | reverse complement strand
CTTGACCGAATTGGCGCGGGCAAAATCCTCATGGATTCAGAACCCTTGTCATTTGACTGGCTTCCAAATGAATTGGTTGGACGAGACGAAGCACTTGGGGAAATAGCATCAATGTTTATGGGAATTGAATCTTCCAATTTCAGTGGACGGGCAATTGTAATCGGGCCCGTTGGAAGTGGTAAAACCGCCATTGTTCGTAGATTCTC
Source organism: Candidatus Thalassarchaeaceae archaeon (assembly GCA_030747885.1). Classification (GTDB taxonomy): domain Archaea; phylum Thermoplasmatota; class Poseidoniia; order Poseidoniales; family Thalassarchaeaceae; genus MGIIb-N2. The sequence continues at coordinate 4,102 of JASLJW010000004.1, read as the reverse complement.
AGAGGACTTGACCAAGCACCTTGTAGATACTCGACGCATACTACCAGTCCACATTAACTGTAGAAATCATCCAACAACTTCTCAAGTTCTACAACGCATTGCTCATCATCTAGATCATAGGCATCCAGAAAGAGGATTCAGTCCCGGCGAGATTATCCAAAGTATACGCAGAAACCTACAAAATAGCGGCAGACACATGCTTCTCGTTCTTGATGAAGTAAGTGTACTACTATTGCGAGAAGGTGATGATCTCCTATACCAACTCCTGCGTATCGATGAAGGTCGTGAAGAAACAGGCACCTTGTCACTTATTCTCGTCAGTCAAGAACCCATGGTTCACTTATTTGAAGCCGCAGTGAAATCAAGATTCGGACAAAGCAATCGCATCAAACTGAAACCTTACGAAGAAAAGGGGTTGCATGCAATTGTCGAGCAAAGGGCATTTGCAGCATGCCGACCAGGAAGTGTTCGAGATGATGCGAAATCAAGAATCGCTGGATTTGCTGCAGAATCAGGAGACGCAAGATTAGCAATTGAACTTCTTGAAAGTTCAATTCGACGTGCTGAGAAGAAAGGGGCGAATGAAGTGGCACCGGAACATGTGGAACCAAGTAGCGCCCATGAAGCTGGAATCGAACCTGATATGGTCGACAATCTAAACGACCATCAAAAGATGACTTTACTAGCCCTATGTCGACGCCTTCGCAGGGAAGAATCTGTAACAAGTGGAGATGCAGAACGACTCTATCATGTAATCTGTGAAGAATTTGAACAAGAGGCTCGTGGCCACACCTCTTTCTGGGGATACATCAAACGCCTCGAAGAAATCGGTTTCATTCATGCGGAAACCAGCAATACACCGAAGGGACGAGGGAGAACGACCCTGATTCGGTCTACTAGCATCCTCCCAGCGACAATTGAAAAAAGGCTTGAGAGGGACTTAAATCGAATGAGTAAGGGGTAATTCTGTACCACCCAAGTAGCGAACCGCTCTTATAGGGGTCAATGGTCGGCGGAATGCAGTGAGTACCATGGCCGACGACCGAGTCTTCAAAGCAGTCGTGAATGATTCCACGACAAAGCTAGAAAGGAAGAATGCAAAAGATGCAGTTCGGACCTATTCACCATCATTCCAAACAGATGTCTCAGGCAACAACTACAACGCGTTGCTTGGCAAGAAAATTGGAGATGATGTGCCTGGAGTAAATGTCCACGAAGACATGACTGGATACACTCTCAAAATTACTGGAGGAAGCGACAAGACCGGGACGCCAATGCGTAGCGACCTACACGGAGGAGGAGTAAATGCTGTCCTCGTAGGACCAGGTGTGGGATACAAAGGGAAACGCTACGTTAGGAAAAATGGAAAGGTGTACCGCTACAAATACGGAGGCATTCGCCGACGTCGAAACCTGCGTGGCAACACAATTTCAACAGACACGCGACAAATCAATCTCAAAGTCGTAGAAAAGGGATCAAGGTCCCTTGGCGACATTTTCGGAGCCGGTAGTGAAGGCGCCGAGTGAATGAGGAGTGGGTAAATCCTGGCAACCCTTCCACGTCAACCCGAAGTAAACATAGGGTTAGTTGGACATGTTGACCATGGTAAGACAACTCTAACAAGAGCACTTTCAGGAACTTGGACTGATACACACTCAGAAGAAAGAAAGAGAGGAATCTCGATAAAATTAGGATATGCTGATACTGCTTTTTATTGCACAAAGGATGGACAATACTATCCAATGGGAAAGCATCCTGATGGAGGAAAGGACAAGGATTCGGAATTACAGCGTACTGTTTCCTTCGTAGATGCTCCAGGTCACGAGACATTGATGGCAGTAATGATATCTGGTGCATCGATAATGGATGGCGCCCTATTGTTAATCGCCGCAAATGAACAATGCCCTCAACCACAAACCAGAGAACATCTGGCAGCATTACAAATTGCAGGAATTGAAAACATAGTCATAGTTCAGAATAAAGTGGATTTAGTGAGTAGAGAGAGAGCGATTGAATCACACAAAGAAATTAGTGAATTCGTGTCTGGAACAATTGCTGAAAATGCACCAATTATTCCTGTATCTGCACATCATGATGTAAATTTGGACATTCTAATCCAAGCTGTAGAAGCGAAAATACCTACGCCTAATCGAGGAGATGATGAAGGAATGATGCACATTGCTAGATCTTTCGACATTAACCGCCCAGGAACTAGACCAGCGGGACTCAAAGGAGGCATCATCGGAGGATCGATTGTTCGAGGGAAATTTTCCAACGGAGACGATGTAGTCATTGCACCCGGAAGGAGAACTACACAAGGATCAAAACAAACATGGATTCCGATTGAAACTCGAATTATGTCCATGAAAGGAGGAGGTCTAGAACTAGAAGAAATGAATGCTGGAGGCCTATGTGGCATATCTACACCATTAGATCCTGCAATGACCAAGGCAGACAATCTATCAGGTCAAGTAATGGCTCGAAAGGGAGAGGTGCCTCCTATTTGGGAAGTGATGTCTTTGGATCTAACACTATTGGAAAGAATGGTAGCGAGTGAAGAAGGGAAGGCAGACAAAGTAAAACCTCTAGCACTTAATGAGATGTTGATGGTAAATGCTGCCACTGCAACATCAGTAGGAGTGGTCACTAAGGTCTCAAAAGGAGTGACCACATTAAATCTAAGACTCCCTATTTGTGCACCTGTTGGAAGTAGAGTTACTCTCTCTAGAAGAATAGATTCACGTTGGCGCCTCATCGGCCACGGTACCATCTCAGGGTGAGATTTTGCCTGATCTACTAATCGATGCTTGTGGATGGGCAGCAGTTGTGGATGCAAGACTGAACGTAGATTTGGAAATAGAACGAACGATTGGTCCAAGTCGTTGGTTAATTCCCATTCAGGTAAAACAAGAACTAGAACGAATGAATCAGAAACGCAATGACCTTCTTCTTGATTTATTGTTTTCAAGAACTGAAATTCTTGATTCAAGACATACACATACCGATGATGCGCTTTTGGAATTGGCAAAGGAAAGAGGGGCAAGGGTTCTAACTGTAGACAAGGAACTCAAACGCCGATTGGTTGCTGAAGGATGCGGGTATCTGGAAGTAGTAAGAGATCGATCCCTTCGTCTAGTTGAATAATCAATTAGGCAAGGTGAAAAGGTGGTCATCATTATGTCCATCAAGCCAACCTATTCTTACTCCTGCATCGATCCATGCATGAGCATAGTATATTGCTCCAAAGGCACGAACATGATCCCCTGAATCTAAAAAATGCAATGCATCTCTTCGATAATCATCACACATTCTCAACATATCTTCCAAATGTGCCCCCTCCGGAGAATTGGGATCTACTACTGGTGTTGCCTTTTCTCGTGCTGCATTCGTGAGAGCTATGGCTTCCAAAACCTTCTCACGAGAAACTTCAATGTTCAATCCGAACCCTCCTGAAGTCCCAATACTCGTTTTACATCCTCTGCCCTGCCTAAGGCGCGATAGATTTCCAATGCTCGCGACCAGAGGCCTTCCTCTTCGGCCTGTTGAGCAGATTCGAACATAGATGTGCGTTGCATCCAATCTAGTCGCCTGCGCTCTTCATTCTGTAGAGTACGTAGATTGTCCATTCTCATTCCACTCAGACTAGGTGATTCACTCCATCGAATCAAGCCTTCACGAGTTGCTGAAACAATAATCCCAGAACCATCAGAATGAGTTGAGGTGACTGAATCTTCTCCAAAACCCGCATCCTTTTCCTCAATTGCATGATGGATTCTTCCTTCAAGATCCATTGTCCACCACCCGTCTCCAGCACGAACTGCTCGATGTGGATCAAGACCTCCATCTGAAATTCGAGAAATCTCGTCCCATCCAAACGGATTTGGAATCCCTTCAAAAAGCGCCCCAGAGGAATCCATCATCAACATTCGACCTCCTTCTAGTCTACTACACCAGGCCCAACGGCGATCTTCAATTACTCGTTGAGCATGCTCGCCATGCAAACGAATACATCGAAGATTACCATCTAAATCTAGGCAGAGTAAATGTTCTCTGTCCATCCAACCAATTAGCATTCTAGTCGGTCCTACTCGAAGTCGTCGGA
>JASLJW010000003.1 GCA_030747885.1 Candidatus Thalassarchaeaceae archaeon | reverse complement strand
CCATCCCAATCCCAAATCATCTGAACTGCAGCACCACTAATGTTTGAGCCATCAGCAACATCAGTTACCGACACATTAACCTCCAAAATATCGCCAGCAACGACACTAGCAGGAGGGTCAATAGCATTCAGAACAGATTCAGACTCTACGCCAATTAGAATTATAGCGGCTTCTTCTGAATTGTAATATGCTCCACCAATAGGAGCGTTTGCTGAGAAATCAGCATTGACTACCAAATCGTAAACGCCTGCTCCAATAAACTGAGGGATTGCGAAACTAACATTGTACAATCCTGACGAAGTGTTCAACCATCCTCTACCTAAATCAACAATATTTGGCGCCGGAGGTTCACCCATTGGACCTGAGGGTCCTGACCCAGGTAATTCCATCGTCAAAACAATCGATGTGTTGTTATTCAGAATCAATGGAGAACCAGTAATATTGGAATCTCGAATTTCTCCAGAGACATAATTCGACCCTCCAATATGGGTCCAACTCTGCCCTAATGTTGCAGAAACTGTTCCTAAACCAGTTATTCGAATAGTGGTATTATTTGAATTAGAATCGTACCATGTTGATCCTGAATAGTTAATCCATAGTGAATAATCACCGGCAGGCAAGATTGGAGGAGCATAATCGAATAAAAATCCACCATCTATAGGGTCCACGGTAGTGTTAACCAAAACACCATTTATCTCAACCTCATATGTCCCATTGAATGGTTGATCAATTCCTCCTGTGTGGTCATACATACCGATATAGAGTGTTGAAATTTGATCACGTTGTATCGGATCAAATAAGTAATCGTATGTCACGAAACTCTTGAGACCATATCCAGGCGGCATGAAAACTTGATCATCTGCTTCTAATGTTGATGAATCAAAAGTGAATCTTACATCAATAAAACCGGGAGGCAAAGGAACTAGGGCAGGATCCATTAGCCAAGAAATCGAGAAATTACCCGGATTACCACTCCATGTTGATGAATTCAGGGCCCAAGAAGAGATATCGATATACGGTGCACCAGAATCATTTACACGCATTTGAAGATAGAGAGTACCTTCCATCGGAATCGGATTTAGACCACGACTCAGAACTGTACCATTCATGTGAATTAAATCATTGATTTCTAAGAGAGAATTGTTGGATGAAGGGCCTTCAAGAACGATGTCCAAATTAGGCGCAGGAGTAATGTTCATTGGCACGATTTGTGAAAGTGGGCGCAAATGATAAAGTGGAGATGACCCATTTTGGAGATCAGCTTCATGCCAACCTGGGAACTCAATTGTAGCATTATTGATTCCTTGAGCTTCGTTCTCATCTAAGAAGACAATTATCTCAAAGAAACCAAGAGGACCAATCGGTGCAGTGTAACTCTGTGGACCAGATACAGTTGAAGTAAAATTAAACCAAACGAAACTGAAGCCATCAGGATTCATATCTCCATCTAAATCCCACGCATCCATCAAAGAAACATCAATTTGAGGTACGTTCTCAAGTTGGAATCTTCCTGATAAAGTAGTATTCGAACCTGCCCCAAATATTGGTTCATTGACAGGTAGAGGATCTTCGATGGTGACGTTTGCATCATCTGTGACATTGACAATGTAATTATCGAAAAGGCCGTTTGAGCCAACATATCCTGAGGGAATTGTTTCAACGACTAATGCACCAAATCCTGGACGAATGAATTCAGGAGGATTCCCTTTCAAAGAGAATGTCCCGTTAGCTGCAGTAATCGTTGAACCAACCTCGTAAGAGGGAGATGAAGCGGAACCAGGTACAGAACCTGCTGATTCAAGGGGCACTAAGTATAAATTCAGCAAAACACCCTCAACAGCAGACAAGTTAGACGAATACACAAGAGTCCCATTGAGATATGTCTGCCCAGAATTTCCATCTCTATCGATGGATAGGGGGCCCCATTCGGCATTGAGAATCTCTACATCTTCTGCTGGAGGGCAGGCATTGAACGGAACCCATCCCATCTCTGCATTGCCCAAAGCAGCATTGGTCTGCATATGGACCTCCACCCATGAGCCATAGTTCAGGCCCAAAACCTCGTACCCATTGCCATTCCAACTACCATCAATGTAACCAGTTACCTTTCTAGCAGGCAATCCTGCAAGTCTAGCCATGGTAGTTAGTGCAGTTGTCCAATCATCACAAGTTCCCTCCATGGAATCAATAACAAGGAAATTAACGAAATCGGGACCACCCTGAGGATAACCACTTCCATCGAAATTCAAACGTGGCGTGTAAGT
>JASLJW010000002.1 GCA_030747885.1 Candidatus Thalassarchaeaceae archaeon | reverse complement strand
TGCGGAATTTGTACCTCATTGCCTGCTTTCTTCATAGCTCAATCAGCAATCAAGACTGCTTCGGCTTATCCGGGTCATCCTGATCAAAGTATGGCCAATGCTGCAAAATGGGTTGCACTGATTAATGTCGTTCTTTCCGTTTTGGTCATATTATTCTATGTCGTAATATTTGCGGGATTAGCAGCAAGTGGCGAGTTTGATGGTGGATATTTCGAATGCGATAATGGTGAGAGGATACCTCAAGAATGGGTTAATGACGGAGATAACGACTGCGGTGACTGGTCTGACGAATAATGACTGAACCCAAGTATGATATCAACGACTCCCTAGCCCCAAGTATGTCCGACAATCGCGATGCGCGATATGCTCGACACCTAATGCTCCCAGATTTCGGCCCAGAAGGGCAGAATGCATTGGAAGAAGCCAAAGTGGCATGCATCGGAGCGGGAGGATTAGGTTCGTCCTCACTCCTATATCTTGCAGCAGCAGGAGTTGGAACAATTCGAATCATTGATGACGATGAAGTGGAAATTAGCAATTTACAGAGACAAATAATCCACGGGACCAAGGAACTAGGAAGACGAAAAGTAGAATCTGCAGCTGAACGATTGAAGGATGTGAATCCATTGATTGAAATTGACCCCATTTGCTCTAGATTAAATGGAGAAAATGGACTAGATTTGCTAAAAGGATTTGATATCGTAATCGATGGAACAGACAATATTCCTGCAAGATATCTTCTAAACGACATTTGCGAGATTCTAGGGATTCCTTGGATTCATGCAAGTGTTTTTCGATACGAAGGGCAATTGACTGTTTTCAATCTTGAAGGAAGTGCGAACTATCGTGATTTATTTCCAAATCCACCTCCACCTGAAAGTATTCCTAGTTGTTCTGAAGCAGGAGTCTTGGGGGCACTACCGGGGATTATGGGGACGATGCAAGCAATGGAAGCGATCAAAATAATTGCTGATGTTGGTTCACCACTATCCGAACGTCTGATGATTCTAGATACAAGGACCATGGCCTCGAAAATTCTCAATTATTCTAAGGATGAATCAAGAGTAAGAGCAACAGAACTAGACCGACAGAACGAATACATTGACTCAGGCTGCGATGTTCAGGAGGACTCAGATATGCAGTCAATGACCGTTCTCATTCTTCAAGAATTGATGGGCAATGAAAATGGACCTTTTCTCCTAGATGTTCGACGACCAAATGAAGAAGCCATATGCACTATCCCTGGAACTGATTTAAGAGTTGAACATACTAAAATTCTACAACATCTTGATTCTATTCCAAAGGACCGAGATGTTGTGGTATATTGCCGCAGTGGAATTCGAAGTATGTCTGCGATTGCTGCCTTAGGTGCAAATGGTTGGAAATTTGAACAATTATGGAATCTAGATGGTGGCATTCATGCATGGTCTAGAGAAATCGACCCGACGATGCCAAGATACTAGCAAAGTGGCAAATTCTGCCCAACATAGATGCAAGGTTGAAGTCTAACAGAGTTAATTTCGATTCATGCACTCAGTCCTGATAGCGGATGAGCAGGATGGGCGCAGGAGCCTTTTGGCTTCCAGTATCGAGAGGCATGGCTTCGAAGTCACACGAATAAGTACCCTCCGCCAGTGTGAAGGAACTGCATTAGCAACGATGCCAGATGTTGTTCTAGTGGATGGAACATGGGCTACAGGTGATCCATTGAGTTCTTGTTCAAGACTTACTTCAGATCCAGAATTCGCCCTTAAGTCTCGAATCGTACTCCTATCAAAGCATGCAGATGAAGATCATTTGATGTCTGCAGCACAGGCGGGAATATCAGAAGTAATTCAGAAACCAGTAGACATGTCGATGTTGGTAGGTCAATTGACCAAGCATGCGAATAAGGCGTTTGTCCCACCTCCTGCAGAGATAAAGAAAGCAGGAAAAAATACGGGTGTTTTCGAAATTAATGTAACCGCTGACGAACCAGGATGGGCACTTCCTATTCTCAAAGAAGTACTCAATGATGCCACAATTGATGAGGAATTTGTGTTGAATGTTCTCGGGGATCTCGATTTAGATGGAGGAGATGTCGAGCCTGAACGAGTCATGGCAATTCTACGAAGTGCTTTCGATCGACTCATTGTTGGTGCTGATCAGGAATTATCTGAATCAGAAGATGAAGATCGAGAAGTGAAGAAAGCAGAAGTTAGTAGCAAGATGATTGAAGCCATGGAAAATAGGGCAAAGGAACTTGAGGAAGAGATTGCCTTGTCCTTGGAACGCTTGATGGTTATGCCAGACAAGGTTGCAATAATAACCGACGAGAAAGAAATGAAGAAAATTGACCCAAATGCATTGGAAATGGCTCGACTAAGCCTAGAGGTGATAGCTGACCTATTATTCGAACTAAGTCTTCCAGGAAGAGTAGATGACACTACACTTCTGACTCAAGTTCAAGATGCGGCCCAAATGGCAAGTGATGCTCTAGATGCTTTAGGAAATGATGGTGAATAGCCGAATCGTTTGAATGGCGTCCGCCGTTGGTAGATGTGGGGACCGGGTAATGCAAGGTGAATTAATCCCGATTCGAGGGGGCGAATGGAGGCCTAGAAGGCACCTTGATTTTCATCAACAAATCGACTCTGATGAGGTTCGTCTTGAATTGCTCCGCTTCGTGGCAGAAAGGCATGATGGGCACTTGAGACTAGTGGAACATCTTTGGTCCGAATTATACCCTGAATCTATTCGATTAGATGGCGCTACCTTCCATGGTATGAGTGAAGAATTCCTACAACATTTGGAAGAAAATCTAGATTCTCGGCGTTCAGAATATACATTGCAACCTGTAATTGATTCAGAAGTAATTCCTAGGCGCCTAGGTCACCTACACCTAAATCGTCGAATGCAACGATTTCTAATCGATATGAGACTATGTCTCAGAAGAATCGCATACACTGCAATGGTAACTCCAGAAATGAGAATGGAATGGCAGCGGAATATGCACCGTACTCGTGCTCTAGATACTCATCTGAAAGACCTCTTTGTGAATGGAATCGAAACGCCAGATGGCGGTCGATTCGGAGGCAAAGGGTTTCGATCAACTTGGCAGGAAGCAGTGGTGGCTTGTGCATCTGCTCTCAGGCGTGCAATTGATCTCCCATCAAATGAAAGGGATTCTGCTGATGTCATTGCCCCAATGATTCGAGATGTTGGTCTGGCTCTAGCCATGGGTCAAACTCCAACAGAAATTTTCGCAGCTCAAATGGGCAAAGCAGAGTCATACATGGATGGAGGACATCCGGGTTCTGGAGGACGAGATTTACACATCGGCGAATGGGAAAAGCGTGTTTTGCCACCTACAGCACCTCTTCCAATAGCATCGGCTACACTAACTGGGGTAGCACTTGCAGCATCCTTACTAGAAGTCAAACGATTCCACCTTGCACCAGTTGGTGAAGGGTGTAGTAGTTCAGGTGAATTCTGGGAAGCGATGAACCTAGCAGGCGCTAGAGGTCTGCCCATTGGATTCATGATTCAAAACAATCAGATTGCTCTAGATACATTTGTTGCAGGCCAATCAGGAGTGGAAACCTTCGGAGACAAGGCAAATGCAATGGGTTTCCCGGGATGGACGATTGATGGTTCGGACCCTGTACAATTCTACTCTTCAACAGCTGTTGCAAGAGAATTTGCATTGGCAGGAGGTGGTTCTACACTAATTCATGTTGAGACCATGAGAGGATGTGGACATGCACACCACCATGACGATTTGTATCTTGGTTCGCCTGGGGGCAATCCTCCAGGATATGTGGATCGAGATTTGGTCGCCTATTGGGAGGCAAAAGATCCCTTGCCATCACATCGTCAACTACTTATTCAACATGGAATCGAAGAAGATGAAATTCAAAAAATGGAAGAAGAAGAGCAAATGTTCGTTGATTCATCTCGAGAAGAAATGGAACAGATGCCTTGGCCAATTCCAGAGACAGTCACAAGAGGAATCACTAGTCTGCATGATGCGGATTCACAATCTACTCGAATAAAACGAATCAAAAATCAATCACAAGCTCCCACCAATGGGCCTGTACAAGTGGGCTTAACCACCATGGAATTCTCAGAAGAACGTGGTGCTTGGACAATGGCACGTGCCATTCAAAATGGAATGGTTTCGATTGCTGAACGTTACGGGAGATCTACTGTTTTCATGGGTGAAGACATGGAGATTGCTGGCGCATTTGGAATGAACATTCCACTGAAAAACGCAGGTCATGGAGATTTACTCTTGGATATGCCATTATCTGAAGCAGCCATCATTCATTCCGCTACTGGTGCAGCACTTGGGGGGATGAGGCCAATTGCAGAAATTCAATTTGGTGGATTTGCCGCTCTAGCGATGAATGCTCTCATCAATAATGCGGCTCAACTTAGATGGAGATGGGGTGCTGAAGTCCCATTGACTGTTAGAATCCCATTGGGTGCAAAGACAAGATCTGGGCCATTCCATGCCAACATGATTGAATCTTGGATGATTAATGATCCCGGATTAGTAATTCTATTTCCTTCATGTCCTCAAGATGCATACGACTTATTGGTTGAAGGGGCATCTCTCCCTGACCCTGTAATTTTCTTGGAGCACATTGGGATGTATGGTTTGAGAGGTGGACTCACAGGATGGGGAGATTCCATAAATCAAGATGTAGACACTGATTCGGTGAATAAACGAATAGATTCAGGTGCACAGATTGCTGAAATTGGAAAAGCAAAAATCATCAGAGGAGGAAAAGATGCCACAATCATCACATGGGGAGCAATGGTCCATGTTGCCCGACATGCAGCAGAAATAGTCGCAGCAGAGGGAATAGAAATTGAAATCATTGATCTCAGAACTCTCGCTCCTTTTGATTCAGATACTTGTGTTTCTTCAGTACAA
>JASLJW010000001.1 GCA_030747885.1 Candidatus Thalassarchaeaceae archaeon | reverse complement strand
CAATTATTTTGCATCGATCTTGTCGCAGCGGATGAAGTAGATGCACGCCACCGATTATATTCCACAATTGGAAGCCGTCACAGAGTCCTTCGAAGACACATTTCAATAGATGACATTTCAGAAATTAATCCTACATCCTCTTCAGCAGCAGTAGTAATAGCTCATTTCAGAGACACACATGATTTTTCAGTCGCAGAAGAAGAATAATCAGACCAAGCCCAACAACGGCCGTAATACTGCTAATAATGCAGGAATCCCCAATTTGTACACAATTTTCACTACGGTGTTGCTACTTACAGTTTCAATATCTTGGATTCTTTCAATCAAAATCATATCTGCTACCTTACTCTCATTTAATTCAACATCCAGTACTGAATCAACATCAATATCTCTTAAATTTTGACGGCCTGCAAGCATTTCGATCGCATTCTCCTTTCGTTTAGTTACACTATTTTCCATTATGAACAAAGGGCCGGCAGAAAGAGCGAAAGCAATTGCTAACAAACCCATTGCTATACCCACTTCTCCAAATGACCGAACTAAACTTTCTTCCCCCCCACCCATAAAGAAGAAAATGTATGATCTACCAATTAGTACAATTGAAAACCAAAACGGAACACTCCCCAATAAAGACAAATTTTGAGCTAAATTATCAATTCCTGCAGTTCCTGTTGGTTCAAAAGGCTCCAATCTTATTTTCTCTCTTTGAAGAATCACAGTTTTAATAACAAATAGTAAAGAGACAGTATCTGCGATTAATATTCCTTGGAGCAAATATACAGGCCATAAAATAAGAAGACCAATCACTCCAAATGAAATAACATCAAAATGGGTAAACGTTCCCCACGTAAAGAACAATATTATGTATAATCTAAAAATCCATTTACGAATCATAATATTTGGTACATTTCTCTTTGCATCTTTCATTTCTTCAGAATTTAATTTGAATTGTTCACAGATTTCAATTCCCGCTTTCCGGACCTTTGGGTTGAGAATAATCATTGCAATAAATGGAACACACCATATGATTTCTGCAACTAATCTTTGCCACCACCAAACCTCCCAAGGATTTACACATTCACTCCCAAACACCATTTCAAAATTTCCAAGCTTTATTGGTAAAATTATATCACAAGTTCTCCCAATCCAAAATTGACTTCCACTATTTGAGATATACGCGAATAACGTGATAGCAATGTACCAAATCGAATAAACACCTATTGCTAGATATAAGGGATTAATCCCCATTTCTTTCATTCTTTCAACCAAAGTAATGTCTTTAACAGACAAAAAATCTGTATTTATCTTCATCATTTTCTCAATCTACCTTATTACGAATCTTAGTTTGAAATATTAATTGAAGTAAGAAAAGTAGAACAAAAACCCCCCCACTTATTATTGTAATTAATTCAAAATAAGCATCATCAGAAACCTCGATTAATTGGTAGTATAGAATTTCATCTGCTACAAATAAAACACCAACTAGTGTTAAGATATACGAAGATCGCCAAACCCATTTTTTACCACCGACAAAAACCATCATCAATATTGATAACATAAGCATAAATTGCCCCTCTACTAAATGGTGTATTTCATATCCAAGAATAACTAATGATCGCTCTACATTGGGAATATCATATCTAATCATTTCTTGACTAACATGGAAGAAAATCAACCCACCAATTAAAATCAATCCCGCCCAAAAATTATGTTTGTTATTTAGCTCTAACATTGAAACTCTTTTCATTTCATTTCTAGAGAAAAAATATGTGGTAGTGAGCAACATACCCGTCCCCAATAAAGAGGCAACAATAGAAGGAGTTGACCAATATGCTACTTGAGCCGGAGCATCAGACACCAAAGGTGGGTTTCGAACAATCAACCACAACGTCTCATCAATAATGGCGCCACTAGCCACTCCAAAAATCACCAATAAATTATTTTCCAACAATCGTTCCATTCCCGATAATAATTCAATTGAAAATACACATAACACCACCATACCAAGCAAGGAAATGTGTATCAAGAAACCTCCTATTTCTATTGGGAAAAACAATGACCCTATTCTGACAATTAATACACCAATTACCACACCAATTACAATTGAACGAAATTGAGCCGCATGTACTTCTCTAACATCGCCCATTTTTTCACCCATAGACGAACGACAATTGACTATCCCCCGAAACCGAAACCGATCGCAGCATCGACACCAGGCATATCATAGCCCAACATCCCTGCAAGCATGTATATCGTTCCAATTAGTAGTGTTAATCGTACACTGTTAGACATTTCAACCGCTTTACTACTGAAGGTTAATCCCACTAAACCACCCACAATAAACGCCGAACCAATATTGCCCCAAAAAATTGCATTACCTGCATGAGTATTCATCCGATCTAAATGTTCGTCCAAATCATCTGAATATTGTTGTAAAGCCGCAGTATAATTTTCACTCTCTCCAGTGCTTAATCCATCATTATCAATATCAAAATCTGATGTTGTTGGCGCATCAGGTGCATTGGAATAATTTGCTGAATTAGCATATGATTCTGAAACAATCAACATAAGGAACCCCAAAGAAACCATTGTTATAATGATTGTTTTTGAAGAAACCGTTGTTGAAAATATTCGATTTAGATCTATTTTACTTTGGATTTTTGAAAAAAACGACGGCCCCTTGGGTTGAGATTGAATTGGTGGAGCTACGGCAGGCTCGGCAATTGATGGACCAGGAGGGAGTGTGTTTGGAGAACCCATTGGAGGTGGTGCAGCAGATTTTGGCCTACTAGGAGGTGGAGGAGGGAGCTCTGCCGGTGGAGGGGGAATTACTGTTGTTGGATCGTAATCCATATCTGCCGACGGCGCATCTTCTCCCCAAGGATCTTCTGTTCCCATATCCACAAATAAGACCCTAGATAGTTATTCTTTGTCATACATTTGTTGAATAAATCAACCAATAATTTCTCGAATTTTTGCCAATGTTTCGGGTGTTTTTATTCCCATCATTTCAATTTCATCCGCTATTGGCACACCCTCAACTTGTATATTTGATTTCAAACAACCCCGAACCATTTCATTTGGGTAACCCAATTCACCCGATTTAGTATTGTATTTTTTTTCATCGACTAGGAACAATTCTTGATGTAAACCCACCAATACATTTTGTAGAGTGGCTACTGATGCCCAATAAGCTCCAACATTTGTCTCTCCTCTTTCTGGCATTTCAACCCCATCTAAATGAGTCTCCAATGAACCAATTACCACACCATTTTCCCCTCTTACCAAAGGTGCATATGGATTATCCATTATTGTTGTAGCCAATGAAAAACCAATACCCCCTTTTTGATGTAATTCAAAGACATCCTCCACAGTTTCGTTACGAATAAGTGGTTGAGTTCCAAACGACACATACACATGTTCGATTGTAGGTATGAGAAAACCCAACGCCCCGTAAACCGCATTTCCTGTTCCCAATGGCAATTCTTGAGCAACAATTTCACAATTTAACCCCAACAAAGCATTTTGATATTCAGATATCCTTTCTTCTGGGACCACAACAATAATTTGGGAAAAATTCAATCCCGATTTCTTTAATTTATCAATCACAAATATGGTTGAAGGCATACCCCCGATTTTCAATAGGGGTTTGTGTGTGGCTTCTCCACCCGCTAACATCCTACTTCCCTTTCCACCACAAAGGATGACGGCAGCTACCTCCATGGGATGACGACAATCTTTGGGCTAATCGTGTTTACCTAACTTTCATTGTAGATTGGAGCCTCATCTAAGTGCATTGCCAAGTAAAAAATCCACCAAGATATTAGATCGAAAGATTCGACTAAATTTTGTTGTCCGGTGCCATTATCTGTAACCATCATATCTACCATTGTCTCAAGAGTGTCACAAGTGGCATGATAACAATCAGAACCACCAGTAAGTGAACCAAAATCCATTGAAACAACATCCAATTGATCAGCAATTCTTTCGTAATCACTCCTCCCTCGTTGTGATTCGTGTACTGATATTGAGAGGCGTTTTTGTTCACTCGAATCAACATCTTTCATTGAAGCATATCCTTCAGAATTGTATATGTCTCTACCAAGGCGCAACGCTTCAGCAATATCGTTGTTGTTTGAACCAATCCATTCCGTTAGTCTGACCATTGGCCACTGCTCATTTATTTCATTATCAGTTTCAGGAATTATATCTACCACTAAAGTATAGTATCCTGGCCAATTTGTTCCAACTGCATCCGCATTCAAGTAATTGGTAATCGTGACTTCGGAAGGTAGGTTTTCTATCCACCTATCAACCCCATCATATCCATTTTCTTCATTTGACCAAAAACAAACAACCAATGTTCTCCTATGATCGAATTGCGCCAACCCTTTAGCAACCTCCAACATCAATGCAACCCCTGCACCATTGTCATGAGCACCAACATGAGTCCCCCCCCTTGGGGGTGTACCTATTTCTGCAACATCTAAATGAGCGCCCATAACAAGCCATTCATCTGGATATAATGACCCCTCTTTGTATCCACAAACATTGACTGCATATGAGAAATCAGACAACCAATATCGATGAACTTGAGCATCAAAACCAATCCCATTAATTTCTGATTCAATATAGTCAACAGCGCGCTCATATGGCACATCGTTTAGAGTGAATGGACCCCACCTATCGTTATATCCGGTTGTTGGATTTGTGAAACCCTCCATCCATTCAAAAACACTCAATCCATCGATAATTCCAGTGCCATGCATACTACCTTCGTCAAGAGAATAACCAGATCTATTTTCTCTAACTACAGGCATCTGAATGTATGAGTAAGGCGCCTCATTGAATGATTCTGAATCAAACCATTCTTCCCAACTTTGATTCGTACTCCTTAACGACCATTCATTTCTCCCTTCATTACCAAGTAAAAAATATGCAAAATTAGTATTTGGGGGAGCTAACAATTCGATGGTTTTTGATTCTGGCTTTTGAAAATCAATAGTTGTTCCATTTACTACAAACCCAGTAACATCATCCATTATCAGATAAGGTATGTGAATACTCATTGGGTTGGAAACAGAAATTTCAATTTCTTGGAATTGTGCCCCAACTAAGATGTTAGGTAAGAGCGCTAAGTCTTCAACTGATACGAAAGGATCATCTTCTCCAGGCATCAAACAACCTTGAAATGACACTGAAATGATAACGAGCGAGAACAACATTGCCGCAATCCGTGGCATTGGCGACGGATGTAAGTGACTAGTATATGGGTTGGGTAGAATAGAAGGCATCATGGAATCGAACGAGATTGTTTGGGCAGCCGGGATGGCCACATGGACTATTCTAGTAATCTATGGAACTCGTTGGACATATAATCGATGGACAGCTCAAGGTATGGACCAAATGGTTGCAGTGTATTACAATCGAAAAATAGTCCACATGCTTGCAGCAGGCGTCGTACTTCTTGTAGTTCCATTTGTATTTACAGATCCATTACTACCATTAATCGGCGGCTTTACTCTTGGCGGCTTTACTGCATTTATGCATCGTTCAAAACATAGAATGTATTGGATGCAAAACCCAGAGAATATGAATGATTCCTCATTTGCCATCATGCTCGGCCTTTCAGTGTATTTGTTGTGGATACTTTTTGATGATCCATGGTTGGCTGTATTGCCCTCTTTGTTCATGGCGTTCGGTGATGGCGTTACAGGAGTGGTTCGTAACAAGATGTTTTCAAAGAGAACAAAAAGTGCATGGGGTAATGTTGCCATGGCCATAGTTTGCCTTCCGATGGGTTGGTTCATTGGAACAGCATCAATCACATCGATTCCAGTATGGGGGTTGTTGAGTGGTGCATTGGCATCATTTGTTGAACGCTATGAATTCGGTCCAATAGATGATAACGTCCTCATTGCAGTTGCCTCAACACTTTTGTTGATACTAGGCGCCACCCTTGGCCCATTAGTGTAAACATTGCCGACGACTTGATGCAGGACGGATTGTTCGGAAGACCATGGTTGACCGAGATGAGTTGCAACGCTTGGCAAGAATGGTTGACCTTAATCGGCAGAAGATGGAACGTATTGAAGAGCAACTTTCACGCCTAGAATCTATTCACCAAGAACAGAACCATGTTGTTCGTGCAATTCGCGCAATCCCCGAAGAAGGAGCAGAAAATATCCTCGTCCCATTGGGGAGTGGTGTTCAATTGATTGTGGATGTCCAGGATGTGGCTGGAGCGGTTGTTGATATTGGAACTGCAATACAAGCTGAGATGACAAGGCCCGAAGCCGCAGATTTAATTGAAAAAAGACAAAAAGAGATATCTGGATTGATTGAATCATTGAAACAAGAGTTTGATTCTGCAGAACAAACAGTTCGTTCTTTGGCCGCCACGTTCAATGAAGGAGTCTCTCAACTGGAGGAAGAAACACCCCCACCAACCGAAGAACCTGTGGAAGCCACAAAACCCGAAGAAGAAATTACAGAAGAAGAAAAACCCCGAAGCCGCCGCCGCCGTGGTTTAGGTGGAGAATTAACTTTGGATGATTGAGTGATTGTATGGGCCTATTCGACATATTCCGTTCTAAGGTCAAGGATCTTGGCGATTCTCTAGATGAGAATGAGTTAACAGCCGAAGAGGGCACAGATGAGGCCATAGAAGCAATCGAATCACGTGCAGAATTAGAATCGAAAATAGAGTCCGAGAATGAATGGGATGATATTGAAGAAATTGTTTCTTCAGAACTACCAACAGATGATGAATGGGACGAAATCGATGAAGAAGATGCCCCATCCCCCTTTGAAGAATTATCAATCAAGAAACGAACGCCAACTAAAACTCCAACATCAACACGTCCAAGAGGCAGCAAAGTCGATTTGCATATTCTTCGATCAACAACAGGACGCCAATTAGTATCTATTGAGGATGCACCTCGAGGCTCAATTGGTAGCAGCAGCATCGATCTTGAAAGTGGAGCCAAATTGGAAATAGATCTTGGGGGTGGAGTTGTAGAGTCAGGAGGTAGAGTAATCAAACAATCTGCAGCATTGGATTCCCTTTTGGAAGAAATGGAAATGATTCTATTAGAGGCAGATATGGGAATAGATATTATTGAATTTGTATTGGAACTCCTGAGAGCCGAATTAGTTGGAAATAGACTCCGTAAAGGTGCAGATTTGGCTAAAGTTCTCGAGGCTAGTTTGAAACGAGCCCTACGTTCTTTACTCAAATCAGGGTACTGGGATCTAGATGAAACCGTTCGTAAACTTTCCATTGATGAAGACGGCCCAATTGTTTTGATGGTGGTAGGAGTTAATGGAGTTGGAAAAACCACCAGTGTTGCAAAAATGGCCCATCGTTTTACTCAACAAGGTCACGATGTTGTATTGGCTGCAGGAGATACCTTTCGAGCAGGAGCAATCGACCAATTACAGACACATGCCGACCGCTTAGGTGTTCGATGTATTAGTAGCCAAAGAGGCGGGGACCCTGCTGCGATAGCTCGAGATGCAATTGATTCTGCACGTGCTAGAGGAGCAGATGTTGTGATTGTTGATACTGCTGGGAGAATGCAGAACAAACGCAATTTAATGGAAGAATTACGTAAAGTGCACAGAATTGCACAACCTCATCTTGTTCTTTTTGTTGCAGATGCATTGGCTGGAAATGATGCAATCGAACAAGCAGTAGTTTTCCAAGAGATGTTGGATTTTGATGGGTTCTTTCTTTGTAAGTTAGATACTGCAAAAGGGGGCGCAGCCCTGTCGATTGCACACATAACAGGCAGACCAATTGTCATGGTCGGAGTGGGCCAAGAATATGTTGACCTACATCCATTTGATCCAGATTGGTTGTTGGAGGAGATGTTTCAATGAATAATCCAAATGATTTGTTTTCTGATGCCCATTCTGAGAGATTATTTGCTGTAATCCAAATGCTTCAACGCTCAGCCCTCATGAATATGGGTGCAATTCCAGACCATGAAGGAATGATTCATTTCAATTTAGGTGAAGCAAAGGCCGCAATTGATGCAGTTGAATCACTCCAATCCAAAACACGAGGCAATCTATCATCCACAGAAGAATCTCTTCTCAAAGGAACCCTTTCGGAACTTCGGATGATTTTTGTCAAAGCTCCAGAACAACAAGCATTAATCGAAGCTGAAATGGCAAGACAAGAAGAACTCAAACAAACCTACACCAACCCATCGTCTGCCCCCGCAGAAGTCATTCATACTGAAATAAATCAGGAAGAGGAATGAACCGCGTCCTTCATGTGGACGAACCGTCCCCTTCCCTACATGACGGATGTCGAACTACCACCCGCACTCGTCGTAATCAACGAGCGTAACGCCCACCGCCGCATCAACGATCTATTGCGTCGGAGAGGCCACCAAATCGAGAATGAACCGAACGGAGATCGTGCAGTAGATGCCTATGTTCGAATGAGTAAAGAAAGACAACCCGTTGTCTTTCTTTCTCTAGATGTAGCAGGCCCATTGAACGGTCACCTTGTTGGTTTAGAGATTCGTGAAGCAGACACAAACGCACGACTGGTCTATATTTGCTCTAGAATTCGAAGAAAAACCGCAGAAGATGTAGCATTTAGTGCAGGTGCAGTTGCAATTCTTGAAGTTCCATTTACAATGTCTGATTTGGAAGATGCATGGCCCCAAATTATGGGTGATGTACCTCATGCTCCTGGAGTGCCCGATCTTGACGAATTGTACCCTGATGTTCGTTCGATTGATGGTGATGAGGTGGTATCAGTTGAATCGTTACCACCTCTTCCAATCCCCGAAGACCTTCCACCCCCTCCAGAACCATTGATGCCAATAAATCCAATTTCAACCAAACCAAAGAAAAAACGTCGAATTCTTCGAATCTTCCTATTATTGGCTGTTTTAGGTGGTGTAGGTATGGCAGTATATTGCTATCAAGACACAATTATGCAGGCGGTGCAAAGCCTTGGATGAGGCAGTATTGATTGTTGGTAGTTTAGCATACGATAGTGTTAGTTCACCCGCTGGTTCTGTTGAGAATGAATTGGGCGGTTCAGCAACATATGGTGGATTAGCTGCAGCATTCCACCGCCGACGTTTGGGCATAGGTACTGTTGGAATTGTAGGTGTAGTTGGTGACGACTTTTCTGATAAGGATCGACAACTG